>JBBSJX010000032.1:0-17766 GCA_038256825.1 Chitinophagales bacterium | reverse complement strand
CGTTACAAGTCCGGCCCACAGCCAACGCACAAACCTTCACCGGGCTTTCCACTCCTATCCGGCAGCCCATGAGTATGTAATCTTTACCCAACCTCCCTTCAGCATTCTTAACTCATAATTCATCTTACATCTATAACACAAATCATTCATCATAAATGCTACATCCTAATCACACATCCTATATCATACATCCTAAATAATACATCCCAAATCATACATAATACCGTCTTACATCCTACATCCCAAATCATACATCATACATCATACATCATACATCCCAAATCATACATCATAACGTCTTACATCCTACAACCCAAATCATACATCCTACATCATACATCATACATCCTACATCACAAATCCTACATCCTACATCTCCAATCATTCCCCTGTTAATATCTCCGCAATATGTTTCACCTGCACTTTACTCCCCTGCCTGTTAAGTATCCCTTCCATGTGCATCAGGCAACTCATATCTACACCTGTTATAACTTCAGCGTGGTGGTTTAAATGGTCCTGCACCCGGTCTTTTCCCATTTTTGCACTTACAGCCTCTTCCATTACGCAAAAAGTACCGCCAAAACCGCAGCACTCATCTTTGCGGGTCAGGTCAACCAGGGTTATTCCTTTAACCATATTCAACAACTTTTCGGGTTTTGAAAAAGGTGATGCCACCAGCTCCGACATCTGGGCAAGTTTTAAGCCGCGCTGACCATGGCAACTTTGGTGCAGCCCCACTTTATAAGGAAAGGAAGCTTGTAGCTTTTCCACTTTTAATATATCAATCAAAAATTCGGTTAACTCATAAATGCGGCCACGAATGGATGTTGCAGCCTCTTCATTACTGCCATGCAAATGATCTTTTATATGCAATACACAACTTCCCGAAGGCGAAACGATATAATCAAATCCAGAAAAGTTTTTAATAAACAATTCATTGGTATCTTTTGTAAGATGCTCGTAACCAGAGTTGGCCATTGGTTGTCCGCAACAGGTTTGCTGCAGGGGATATACCACTTTGCAACCCAAACTTTCTAACAATTTTAAAGTTGCAATAGCAGCATTGGGGTAAAACTGGTTTACATAACAGGGAATAAAAAGGCCTATGGTCATAAGTTACAGTAGTAAACAGGGTTAAGACAAAAGCTGATTTGCAAAACTTTTTTTAGTTAACAATCCTGTTATTAAAAATATAGCAAGTTTGTAAATCCTTTTAAAATTAGCCCCCCATTAAAAAACGACTGTCATGCGCTATCATGTTACCAGTTGAAATAATTTTTATTTAATGTGTTTATACATTATTCGGCATAAAATTGCTTTACTTTTTCTGTATTCAAGGGGGGATGTTTAATCAGTTTCTTCTTCTACCGCTGATGAAGGTGCATTTGCCTTTACCGATTCAATTCCACTTTCTCTGCCAGATGTACTTTCATACATTTCGCTTGTACCTATTATTTGTCCGTTTCCAGCTTTCAGGTTAAAATAATACTTACCATTAGTAGATGTCTTTTTTTCATTCATGTTATCATCTTTTGAATTTGTCTTATCCGAATCAATACCGTTTTTACAAGCGGCCTTTGTTGTATAACCTTCGCTGGCTAAAATGTTTTGACCATTATTAGCTTTTAAAATAAAATAATACTGCCATTACTACTGGTTGTGATATTAAATTTTCCCATCATATAAAATTTTATAGTTTACTTAATATCATATTTTAAGGAAAACCCAAATGATATAATTAATTTGTACACTTCAAATTAAAGCCAAAATCATCTTTAAAACCAAACTTGTTAAAGCATAAAAGCACTGAGCTATTTTGTGATTTTAATCACCTTACGCTTAATAAAACCGGGCTATTTTTATAAAAGAAAATTAGTAATTATAAACGCCTAATTCATCAATAAAGTAAAATGATGCAAATAAATAAAATTCCTTCAATCTGGTTATACCGCGGAGTCAGATGGTTTTTTGGATTACTATTTATTGGTATTGGTATTTCATTTAAAGATGGATGGCCCGCAATTATTTTTGGAGCCATCTTTATAGTTACTTCTTTTTTTAAACCCCACCGCTGTATTGATACTTCCTGTACAATAAATCCCCAAACATCAAAAACCAAATAATCATTGTATTTAACTATTCTACACATAATAAGAAAGCTTGTCTCGTTGTTAATTATATCAGTGCTACTGTCCATTTCAGTGGCAAACGCACAAAGCAATTCCACTAAATACATTAACAAAAATTTGCAGCAACAAGCACCACCTGTACTACCATCATTCCCGGTTTACAATGCAAACGGAACGATCGTAAACATGGAAAGCTTTAAAGGCAAAAAAGTGTTTGTAAACTTATGGGCTACGTGGTGTGCGCCCTGCAGAAGTGAAATTCCTTCAATTGAAAAATTATACGAGGCTGCAGATACCTCTAAAGTTGTTTTTGTTATGCTTTCTATTGATAAGAACTTTGATAAGGCCCTAAAATATGCTTCTAAAAAGAGATTAAGACTGCCCATTTATTACCCGGCAACGTCCTTACCTCCCCTGTTCCAGGTTCAAGGTATACCGGCTACTTTTATCTTTAACCAAAAGGGTGACCTAACCAGGGCAATATCAGGCGATGATAATTATAACACTGCGGAATATAAAAACCTACTTAAATAATCGGCCTCAGTATATATTCAGGGTTATGTGCAACCTTTATTATCTGACTTCTTAATTACAATAAATTAAAAACCTTTTCCCCAAACTGTTCCATTCTTTCCGCTTCAGGTATTGTGTCAACACCCGCCACCGCATAAGCAGGGCACCAGCCAACCGAACTTGTGGAAATAAATATTGTAGCAAGGGCTAACAATGCCTTGGCAGTACGCCCCTTTAACAGGCCTGCAGCTGCAAGTGTTACAATACTTACACCTGCCACCGTGCGAATTTTCCTGTCGGTTTTACCCATGTTATTTGTAAAGTTCATAATTATGTTTTTAATAAAAGTCATGATACAAATATGATACCCCCCGCCAGGAATTTAAAGATCACCAGTTTAAAACTGAGCCTGATTATCTGCCAATTAAACGAAGCTGTTTCACCGATTGCCAATGAAAGACTGCACGTGATTCATAATCAAATAAATCTAAAATAGCTTTCACCACCTTCATGCTCAGCCTAAGTACTGCTACTTCATATCCGTATTACTTACAAACGCAATCCTCTTACTGTCGGGCTACCATGAAGGAGTGTTAATAGAACCCTGCCCTCCATATACGTAACCTGTAGCAGGCATTAATCTTAAATATACATGTTTGTAATAGGGATGATCTTCTGCATTTACTGCATTGGAAAACTATAAAAACGCAATCCATTTTCCATCGGGGGAAACATGAGGGAACCGCATTGGTAAATCACCCATTTTTTTGAGCAAAAACATTCAGAGAGAAAAAACATACAAAAACCAGTATTTTTTACTATTAAGTGCCATGAGAAGTAATGAAAAATTTAAACCATTTAAAAAACCGTAATTACTTTTCCCTGGCAATTATAAAATCACTTTAAGCATTTGCCCGGCTACAAATTTATTTCCTGCTTCGTTTAAGTGCACCCTATCGGTGGTGAGTATACCCGCATCTTTATTGGCAGTATTGTTTTTTATATTGTACTCTAAAAATGATTTACGCAAATCAATTAGTCCGCAATTATTATTTGCTGCAATTTTACGGATGATATTTGAGTACTGATTTAAATCACCATCCTGCTGGTTTGAATTATCTGTTTTTTCGCCAATAGTTGAAGGGGTAGTCAAATAAACTTTAATGTTTTTTGCCTTTAATTTATTAACTACGGCATTATAAAATTTTTCAAATTTATCAGCGTCGGTTCCCGTGCCCGAGGTGGCCTTATGCCATACATCGTTTACGCCCACCCATATAACCACCACATCAGGATTTTTTGCAAGCACATCATCCTCCATCCGTAGATAAAGATCATAAATTTTATTACCGCCAATACCTGCCCCTATTAATTCATACTGGTCGCCCAGGTTTTTTGCTTTCAACATTTCGTCCATTACAGTAATATAACCACCGGGTTTTACACCTGCCTGAGTTATAGAATCACCAAAGAAAACAATACGCGTTTTTTTATTATCGGCCATCGACATACAAGCAAAAACTAAAACTACCAACAGGAGCGATTTAATAAATTTCATAACAGGATTTTAATTTACAATTTAAGTAATACGTAGCATTGAAAATGAAACGCTAGTAAATGAGGCAACTCCATAATGCCACTAAAACATGCCACAATTTTTTTTTTGTTACCGCGCATTTGTGGTAATGGCAGCTTTACTTGCGTCGCACACTTGTACTGCATATCGTTACTAAAATATATTTTGCACTAACTATATTTTCAACAATTTCAATTTTAAATTATGTGCTTTTAATATCCACATCTAAAAGCTGCATATACATTTACAGTACAAGTGAGTGACACAACAATGATTGGTATAGTTATATGTTTGTAACCTAAAAAAATAATCAAATAATTAATGCACGAAAAACAGGTGTTTCACATTTTAAGTAAAACACCTGTAAAAGTTTAAAAAAGTATTTAATTAATTTAATCCTAAAGCATCAACATAAACCGTAAAGCCACCGGTTCCGCTATATTCTTTAACCCAAATTTCGGTTAATTTAGAAGCTGTGGTTAGTGATGAAACAGGAATTGCGTAATCAGTCCACTTACCTTCAACCAGGTTAATATTATATGAATCGGAAGCATTTATTCCAATATTAATTCGCTTACCTGTGGTGCCTGGGCCACCAAAAATGGATACTTTAAAAGTGGTGAAAGAAGCCAGGGAAATATTACCTCCTCCTAATTGTACTGGCGAGCCATACCCACCAGTATAATCAATACGAATTGATTTGGTTCCTTCCCGCACAGGTGTAGTATTATTATAATCTTTTGTACCACCCCATCCTCCGCCTATCCAACCATTCCAGTTACTGGTAACAGCATCTTTATAAATTGGAAACGACATGGTGGGTGGCGGAACATCGCCTGTAATTTCTAAAACATCGGGCGACTGAACCGTAAGTGTTGAATTTAATATGCCAAAAGTTACTTTACCCCTTGTAACACCTGCCGGAACTTTTACTACAATTTGTATAGGTGTCTGGCTAATGAAAGTTGTAACCGCAGGAGCATTACTAAAAATTACGGATGAAACCAGGTCGAGATTGGTTCCGGTAATGGTAATATTTTCTAACGGATCAATTGGATTGGGAGCCAATGTTGCAATAGAAGGTAACAAAACATCCAGATCGGCCGAAGATTGTGTTGTAACACCCGATGCAGCAACCAGGGTTACTTTGCCTTTTGTAGTAGCAGCAGGAACGTTTACTACTAATTGTGTTGCCGTTTTACTTACAAAAGTTGTAACCGGTGCCGATACGCCTGAAAAAATAATTTGCTTGGTTAGGTCAAGGTTGGTTCCGGTAATGGTAAGATTGGTTTGATGTTTTACCGGGTTTGGCGAAACAGCCGTAGCTATGGGAAGGGTAACTTTTAAAGTATCGGCCGTTTGCACTTCTGCCGAATCGGTACCACGATAATAAATTACCAACGGGCCTGTTTTAGCATTTTCAGGAACAGTTATTACTAACTGGTTGAGTGATTGGCTTACAAATGTTGTTACTACTAAATCTTTAGCAAACGTTACGGTTTTAACCCAATTCATAAAATCACCTGTTAAAGTAATATTTTCTCCGGGCTTTGCCTGTGCAGGCATTGCCGTTACTCTAACAGTAACCATAAGATTTAATTGTGTTTTACTTAAAATATCACCATCGGGAGTTTTTAAGGTTACAAAACCTTTTTCAGCTTTATTGGGTACAATTAAAAGTATCAGCTCATTGTTTTGAGAAATAAATCCGGATTGAGCTACGGCTGCACCCGCAAACTCTATACTGGTAACTTTTGTAAGGTTGTTACCAAAAAAGCGTAGGGTATCGCCATGCCTTGCCCCGGTTGGTCCAAAGTTTATTAATTCTACTTTAGTGGAAACTACTTCGTTATCTTTTTTACAGGCAGTAAATATTCCAACAGTTACTATAAAGCAAAAAACAATATGCAGTTTAATTTTAGATATATTGATCATTATGGATAATTATAAAATTTGAAGAATGATTATTTAATAACCTTGGGAACAATTCTAAAATTATCCAGGCTAATATCTGCTTCCCAATCACCCGGTCCCTGTATCAAAATTCTTGTCCAGTAACCATTTGGGTTTACGGTTGGCTTAACCGCGTAACTGGCAACCACTTCTTCAAAAGGAATGGTTACGGTTTGCCATCTGCCCTTTGTATCGTAGGGAGGTTTCCATTGGTAAGCATTATTGTCTTCGGCTTTTAAACCCACGTTAATCCTGATGATGCTGGCATTATAAGGTTTAATTGTATTTACTTCAAACTTCAGATTATAATCAGCAGGAGATAAAATGGCTGCATCAGGTACATTTTTGCTATGGTTAGGCATTGCAGATGCAGGGCCGCCTGCTACTTCATTCCAGCTCCAGCTACCAATGGCTTTTTTAACACGAATGTAATTACCGTTTATTTTGGGAGGATCGCCAGGGCCAGGATTGGTTACAACATATCCTGCATTCCACCAACCCTCAAACGGATCGCTGCTTATAAAGATATTCCTGCTATCCCTGAACCAGAAGTTTGACTTTGTTTCACCAAAATTGGTTTTTACAGTAATTGGGCCAGGCTGAACGTTGGCTGGAATCCTGAACTGAACCATCCTATCAGTTAAGGAAACAATTTCTGCGGTTGTTCCACCTGCAAAAGTTATGGTTAATGGGGCATAAAAGAAATCCCCGTTTAATGTGGCTACATCACCGGTGTTTACAAATTCGGACACCATGTTTGTTACGGTTGGTTTACTGATCTGAACCTGGAAATTGTGCAAAAGAGAGTCTCCATTTGAAAAAATAAGTTTCATTTTATTATTAATCTTCAATGGGATGGGCGATGGCACACTTACTAATATGGAGGTGGCCGTAATGTAGGTTGACGTAAGATTGGCCTGTTGATCGTTAAACCATATCCTGACTGTTTTCTCAAGATTTTCTCCAACAATAGCTATCAAATTTCCTTGCCGTGCTCCCACTAATAGCGAATCAGAAGATTCAGGATTGGTTACCCTAACATAGGTAATGCGGGGAACTCCATCATTAGGAAGGCTGTCTTTATTACACGATGTATATGTTCCCACAATAGCCAAAGCCATAAGGAGCAGGACAATCGTTTGATTTATTTTTTTCATCTGACTTGCAAATAGGTGTGATAAAATATGTTTGATTATGGATATTCAACCGCTGCTTTGGCGAGGTTAGGCGCCTGGCTTTTTTCCTGTGCGGGTATTGGCAATAAAAAGTTTCCTGAATTGGCTTCAATCCTTCGGTTTGTTGTTGCCCAGGGCGTTTTCTTAATAGTCCATGAAGTTGGATTGGGGAAAACATCGGGTGTAATTTTATAATACCCCCTGTCCTGGCTGTTTAAAATAGAGTAAGCTTTTTGTGGGTTATAATAGTGAAGGCTTACTAAATCGTACCATCCCATGGCTTCTACCGAAAATTCAATAAAACGCTCTTTAAAGATTATGTCTAAGGTTAATGGTGTTGGCAGGTTCGTTATCGGATCGGTTAATGTTAAAGGTGGTAAACCTGCACGGGTATGCACTTTATTAAAATATTCTAAAGCCAATGCATCAGTTGTTGATGTATTGTTACCTATAGTTGCCTCAGTATAAATCAGGTAAATTTCAGCTAAACGCTGCATATACGTATTATTGGGATATCGCTGGGGAGTTAAAGCCAATCCACCCACATCTTCGGGCCTGCCAATAATGTACTTTTTCATACTGGCAAAATTTACATCCCCGTTTACAAAGGGGAAAACCAGCCTTTGCTTTACCCCGTTCAGGGTTTGGGTAATTTCAGGATATGTTGCCCCTGGCAACATAAAGGTTGAGTGCAAACGCTGGTCAAGGGTACGTCCCTTCAACATAGTATCACCTGTAGGTGTAAAGCCTTCGTACTGGCTTAGCATCCACCAGGTGGCACCCTTGTCACCGCCCCATCCATCGCCATTAGCAATATCATTTCCAAAATTAAAATAGGAAGGTACGCTGTTGCCTATACCATAACCGGCATCACCGGGTAAAAACACCCATTGCAATTCAAATAACGACTCTTTGTTATTATCGTATGGATATTTAAAAAGATCGGGATAATTGGGCAATAATGTTTTACCGCTATTTGTAATAACCCGTTGAGCAAAGTATTTGGCACTATCTAAAAATGCCTGGTTTCTCGAAACTCCATTAGCTTCAACTCCTGCCCTGGTTAAGTAAAAACGTGCTAACATACCCTCGGCCGACCATTTGGTAACCCGACCGGCAGGTGCTGTTTCAGGTAAGTCTTCGGCCGCAGCACGCATTTCGCGGGTAATAAATCTCCACACACTTTTTGTGGTGTTTTTATTAATGGTAGTATCATTCAATAACTCCAGGTTATTGGTTATAACGGGCACATCGCCCCAGTTCATAGTTAAATATCTGTAAGCTAAAGCACGCATAAACCTCGCCTCGGCGATAGCTACTTTTTTAACCTGTGGCGAAACACCCGCTCCGGCATAACGGTTAATATTGCTGATTGCCAGGTTTGACTGGCCCACTACAATAAAGAAAGAGCGCCAGGCAGCACCATTTTCAGGTGTAATATCAGTGGTGTTAAACAGTACATTTCCCCTATCGTTGTAGGCTGAAAAAGCAGTACCTGCTCTAAAATCTCCCAGGTTATAAGAAGCTTTATCATTGTAATCAAACCATACCTTACTGTACAATAAAGACGTAGCAGCCTGTACCTGGTCATCTGTCTGGTAAAAGCTGGCATCTACAATTGCATCAGTCGGAGGCTTTTCCAAAAAATCTTTTTTACACCCCGATAGTATAATAATTGGCAGCGTTACCAATACCAATAAATTTATTTTTTTAAGATTCATCTTCATCGTAATAATTTTAAAAATTAACACCAACACTTAAGGTGTAAATAGGGGTTAACGGATAGCGACCAAAATCTAAACCAATGGCCTGGTTACCGGCACTTGCATTGCCACCAACATAGGAACCCACTTCAGGATCAAACCCGGAATAGGAGGTAAATGTTGCAATGTTCTGCACACCCATCGTGGTTCTTATGCCCCTTACAATTTTTTGCTTTGATATAAGAGAAGTAGGGAGATTGTATGACAATGAAATGTTTTTTATTCTAACAAAAGAGCCATCTTCTACCCACATACTACTGGTAGTACCATTATTATTATCTCTTGCAATTTGCGAATTGGTAATTCTTGGTACAGTTGTTCCTGCATTTTCAATCATTGGTTTACCATCTTTATCCACACCAATCCGTGCATAATTCATTGTGTTGATCAAAAAGTTGCGGCTAACATTTACATTGTTTGGATTTGAGTTCACTTTTGCAAGATGATTGTAAATATCATTTCCAAAAGTTCCGGTTATTAATACACTTAAATCAAAACCTTTATAGGATAACGAGTTGGTAAATCCACCAAATAACTTAGGCCATGGATTACCAATTTCTGTTTCGTCATAAAAATTAATGATCCCATCAGGTTTTCCATTTGGTCCGCTAATATCTCTGTATTTAACATCTCCTATCCAAACACCTGTGGTTGCGTTGGTTGGCAACCTGTTTCCATTGTTGTCGGCTCGTACCGGGCTGGCGTTAATTTCTTCCACTGTCTGAAACAATCCCTCAGCTATGTAACCGCGGAATAACCACGGAGCTTTACCTACCGAAGATCGTTGGGTCCAGTTATCTAACCACCATGAGGTGCGCTCAACAAAGGCCGCTTCCGAATAAAATTTCTGCACTTTGGTTTCAAAACTGGATAAATTCAAATTGGTTTCCCATTTAAAATCCTTTGTACTCATATTGGTACTGTTAATGGTAAATCCCCATCCCTTTGTTTGTAAAGCACCAATATTAACTGCAGGGTTAGCAACAGACCCTACTCCTTGTGTACCCATGTACCAGGGAAGCGGGTTATCCATAATAAGGTTATTGGTATTTTTTACATAATAATCAAATTCAATTGAAATCTTGTTTTTTAGCAACCCCAGGTTTAATCCAATATTATTGGTTTTTGTTTCTTCCCATTTAAGGCCAGGGTTACCATATCTGCCGGGTAAAAAGCCTACACCTACATCCGAAACTCCTGAACTTAATGGAGAGTATATTCCACCACTGCCCTGGTTACCTGTAAGACCTGTTTCAAATCTTAATTTCAATTCGCTGATTGCGGGAACATTAAAAAACGATTCCTGCGAAACCCTCCACGCTGCTGAAATGGAAGGGAACGTGCCCCACCTGCTTTCAGGCCCAAAGTTGCTGGAACCATCTTTTCGTATGGTACTGGTTAAAATATAGCGGTTACCATAATTGTAGTTTAACCTACCCAGGTACGATTCCATAGCCCAGGGTCCCGAACCACCACCATTGGTACTGGTTAATGACGAACCGGCATTTAAATCCAAAACATTATTGGTAAGAAATCCAGTGCGGGATGCACTTAAATTTTGCCACTTTGATGACTGCGATTCATGACTAACCATTAAACCCAGGTTATGCTTACCAAATTGCCGGGTATAGTCCATTAACTGGTTGAAATTCCAATAAGTACTATTATTAGTATAATTAGATAACGAAGCCGTTGTATTTACAGCCCATCCAATGGCATAGGTTGGATTATAATAAATTGAATTGCCATAATTCACACTTGTATTAAAAGAAGATCTGAAGGTTAATCCTTTAGCCAAATTTAGCCCGAGATTTAAACCCCCTAAAAATTGCCTTCTACGGGCGGTATTCGTTCTTAAACTAGCTATAGCTATTGGATTAATGGGGGCATATTGATTAGCGCCATTGATTACATCACCACCACCCCAGGTGCCGTTTAAATTTTTTACAGGAACCTGAGGGGTTAATTGCAATGCATTTGAAATAACCTGCTCCGAACTGGTTGTTAGCTTTTCGTTTGTTTCGTTAAAGCTGAGGTTTGCACCCAGTGTAACCCATTCTCTGGGTTTATTATCCAGGTTTAATCTAAAGCCATACCGGTCAAAACCAGAACCGAGTGCAATTCCATCCTGCTTTAAATATTCGCCTGATAAGTAGTAAGTAGTATTTCCATTTCCACCACTTAAACTCAACTGGTGTTTTTGCATGGCTGCATTATCAAATAATTCATTTTGCCAATCAGTTCCTGTACCTAATAAAGTTGAATCTAAAAATTCGTTGGGTGTAGCACCTCCAGCCAAACGATGATAAGCCTTTACAAAAGTGGCGTATTGTGTAAGGTCCATTACGTCCATACGCTTGGGTGGCTTTTGAATATTATATTGGAAGCCATAATTCAACTTGGCTTCGCCGGATTTTCCCCTTTTTGTGGTGATTAATAAAACACCGTTGGTACCTCTTGAACCATAAATGGCGGTTGCTGAAGGCCCCTGTAATATTTGAATATCTTCAATATCAGCAGGATTTAAACCCGCTAACGGATTGGAAGAATTGGCGGTACCACCGCCCTGTACCTGAACTCCGTCAATTACATACAAGGGTTCAGTGTTTCCATTTATTGAACTGATACCACGAATATTCACACTCATACCTCCACCAGGCTGACCCGAATTTTGTGTAATATAAACGCCTGCTGAACGTCCCTGTATGGCTTGCTCAACAGTGGTGTTTACCGTACGGTCAATTTCTTTAGCAGTTACCGAGGTTTGAGAACTGGTTAAGTTTGATTTGGTTGCTTTTCCATACCCTACAACCACCACATCGTTTAATGTGCTTGAACTGGACTCAAGACTAACATTTATCGTATTGTCGCTTCCTATAGTAACTTCTTTGGTTTCTCTACCAACAAAAGAAATAAGCAGTGTTTTGCTGTTAGCCGGCACGCTTAATGTAAAATAACCGTTGCTGTTGGTGGAAGTGTTTACAGGTAATTTTTTTACGCTTACGGTGGCACCCGCTAATGGCTGGCCGGTTTCATCTTTAACCGTTCCTGTTATAGTTCGCCCCTGCGAAAAGGAGGTAACAAAACCAAGTGCGCAAATAAAAGTTGCGAGCAATCTGCGGTAGAGATATTTTTTCATATGCAATAATTCATTTGAGCAAATTTAGAAAGGTTATTACCAAACTAATGATACTATTTTATCTTTAGATGGTCATATATTTTAACACATGAAATAATAATTAGTGGAAATTAAATAAACTCATGGCTTCTAACCAAATTGTATGCAAATTTTGAGTTATTTATATTTAACCTGAATTGATACTTATTCTATTGTATTATTGATAAAATTTGCCGGATGAGTAAAATTATTACAGAAATTACTCCACTTACACAAAAGATTGTTTTACAGTTTTTTCAAGAAAAAAACGAATTTTGATTTTCCGCTTTATACATATGAAGCGTTTGAATTAAATTTTATTGAAGATGCCCCGGGAGTTAAAAGTTTGATTGGAGATCACATAGAAAAATAAGCAATCTGGAATTGGTGCTTGTGGACCCATCCTACAGCACGGGAGGTTTACCTATAAATGCGTAAGCCAGTAAATCAAAGAAATTTACTATAAAGTTTTACTGCTACTTGTTTGATCAAAAAATTTTTGCCGCGCAATCAATTGAATTTATCAGAAACATGTTTGAGTTACATTCAGGAGCATTTTGTTTGCTGCGGAAACGATCAACTCTATCAAAGGTCGTTTGCTTGATCTTCTTAATAAACATGGCTTCGAATCGGTAATGGAACTCATTTCCATCGATCTTTCAATTTCCAGGAACCAGAAGCCTTTATATGAATATCTCGTTTAGTAACCCGGAAAATAACACGTATATAACCGGCGAATCGAAACAATTTAGTTAAACCCTTTACCAGGCAATGGTTTACAGCGAAAGTGTTTTAAAAAAGGTGTAGAATTAATATAAATTGATCTATCGGAAATTATGCGGAAAAAGCTGCCATATAAGATGAGGTACAAGAGAGTGACACAACGATGTCCAATAGAATTCCTCCTGTTCGTCCAATAAAAAAAAATCCTTAAGTTGACGCCAATGTAAGGGAGTGGAAAGCCGAAAGCGAGATGAACGTAGCCAAATGTGTGGTGACCTTGCGCCGAGTCGAAGTGACGCGTGTCATTGAAACTGAGCGTAGCCGAGGTTCAAACCACCAGCAGGCTGCATCCTCTTACATCACTTGCATCCATGCGACCAATCACCTCAAAACTGCGATCGTGACGTATGATCCCTACGTCGTCGGTGGCAATAAAACTGCAGCTATAAATATTTGCAAGATCAATAATATTGATTACTCCTTTTCCTTCATCCATAAGGTGCAGGGGATCTTCCTCATCTCGTAGCAGAATCTTCATCCAGGGTACGGTATTAAATATGCCTTTTTCAAAGGAGTAAGCCTGGGATAGAAGTTCCGTCATACCATACTCCGAGTGGATGTTTTGAACACCGAGTTGCTGTTGTAAAAAAGTATGTACTTCGGGACGAATCATTTCGCGTTTACGCCCCTTCATACCGCCCGTTTCCATAATAATGGTGTGGCGCAACTGCATTGGGTGAAGCGCGGCAAAATCGAGCAACGCAAAGGTTACACCAATGAGGATTGTTTTTTGCTGTCGTGCTTCAAGCTCCTGAAGTAAAACCGCCAGCTTTTCAAATTCGTATAAATAAAAGCCGCTTTGCGGATGGGCAGATTGATTTATAAGATCATCAACCATATAAACGAGTGATGATCCCTGTCTTTCAAGGTAAGCGGGCAAAAGGCCAATTATACACCAGCCTTCGGGATTTCCATAAAACCTGGTAAACCCTTTGGTAAAACTTTTTTTATAAATAGAAACATCTTTAACAAGGTGTCTGCTATTTACCGAATGGGTGGTTCCACTGCTTTCAAAAACAACCTCGGGTTTAAATTGGCCTGTTGTAATAGCATGTTGTTTAAAGAAAGTAACAGGCATAAATGGTATTTGCATTATGCCGGAAATGTCATCAATATTAACTGATAGCGCCTTTACCCATTTTTTGTAAACCAGGTTTTGGGCATACTGGTAGCGAAAAACTTTAAGCGCCAGCGCCTCGAAATTTTGTTGGGTAACTGAGAAAATATTGTTAACAATCTCTATCACAGGTGCTTAACGGTGAATGGTTTTAACTAAATTTGAAAAGTAAAGCTTACGCATGAAGACAAAGATATTGGTTGCATTTTTAGTTGTTTCACTTTTAGCAGCCTGCAGCAAGGATGAATATAATACTAAACCTTCTTTAAAATTAAAGTCGGTTAGTACCGATGTTGTGCCTGTGGGCGGAACGCTCAGGTTTGAATTTGAGGTTTTTGATAAAGAAGGGGATATAAGCGACTCATTTTACATGAAAAAAGTGCGCATTAACAGGCTGGTTAAGCAAACCATCCGGGATACTTTTAAAATTAAATTTCCTGAAGTGCCTAATACTACCAACGGTATTATTGAAATCAACTTAAAATACCAGGATTACCTTGTTTCAGCCATCAATCCCGGAAACCCGCCTCAAAACGATACATTGATTTTTAAATTTGCTATAAGAGATAAGGCAAAAAACACCAGTGATACTTTTTCGAGCAACCCCATTGTAATTTTACGTTAAACAACCCTGTTGAGGAATCTTATTCCTATAATTTTTTACGGAAATCTGTTTTACGGTTTATGTGCGCTGGCGTTATGCCTGGAAACCAATCTTCAACATCATTTACCACCTAATGGTCCCCATTTTTACTTTCTTGTTTTTGCAGGAACGGTGTTTTATTATTCCAGGATTTATTACAAAAGCATTCATGCACAAAGTACCAACCAACGGAATTTATGGTACAGCAGCAACAAGAAACTCATAAAAAATATTTTAGTTGCCGTTACTGTTCTAATAATTATTGATACAATTTACCTGTTGTATAAATTTAGGTTTGAAGTACTGAATGTTCACTTGCGGCAATGGGGGTTGATATGCATTTTTCCACTTGTTGCATTTTTGTATACCTATAAAAGAATTCCTTTTGTACAGCAAAAACAGCTTAGGACCATTGGATGGCTAAAACCTTTTATTATAGGTTTCGCCTGGTCGGGCCTGGTTACTATTTACCCGGTATTTTTCAGGCAGGTACAATCGGGAATTAATGCAGATGATTTTATTTTACCCTCCGGATTGTTCTGGTTGCAAAACTTCCTTTTTATTTCGGCGCTGGCAATTATTTTTGATATTAAAGACCAGGCCTCTGATTTAAAATGGAAGCTCAAAACGTATCCAACCATAATGGGTATTAAAAACACACTAAGGCTTATTGTAATTCCTTTATCGTTACTAAGCTTAGCAACATTATTTTTGTACCTGTGGCAAAAAAACGCCCCGGTAGTTCAAATCGCATTACAATCACTTCCATTTTTAGTGCTGTTTATTGTTATTAGCATGATGAAGAAAAATCAGGGCATTTTATTTTACCTGGCAGTAATTGATGGATTGATGCTTTTGAAAGGAATTACAGGAATTATTAGCAACTTATATTTTTAATAAACAGCAATATGGCTAAAGCAAAAAATGCAGCAAAGGAAGCAGAAAAACCTGCTTCGGTATTAACCGACCAATCACACGTTTTTTTAAGAAACTATCTTAACAATGCCTCACCCGTGGGCTTTGAAAGCAGCGGTCAGAAAATTTGGATTGATTACCTGAAACCTTACATCAACGAACATTATGTTGACCCTTATGGCACTGCCGTAGGCATTATAAATCCTGGTAAACCCTTTAAAGTTGTTATTGAAGCCCATGCCGATGAAATAAGCTGGTTTGTAAATTATATAAACGAGAACGGGCTCATCTATTTAAAAAGAAATGGTGGAGTTGACCACCAGATTGCGCCCAGCATGCGTGTAATTATACATGGGCGTAAAGGACCGGTGAAAGCCGTGTTTGGCTGGCCGGCCATTCATACCCGCCTGGGAAACCCCGAGCAAAAAGAACAACAGCCAAAAGTTGACAACCTTTTTCTTGACTGTGGTGCCCGTAACAAAAAAGAAGTGGAAGACCTGGGTATTCATATTGGCGCTGTGGCCACTTACCAGGATGGTTTTGATGAATTAGCCAACGATTACTATATCGGTCGCGCTATGGACAACCGGATTGGGGGTTTTATGATTGCCGAAGTAGCACGCCTGCTAAAACAAAACAAAGTAAAACTGCCATATTCGCTTTATGTGGTAAATGCAGTGCAGGAAGAGATTGGTTTACGTGGAGCCGAAATGGTTGCCCGCCGCATTAAACCTAACGTAGCCATTGTAACCGATGTTACACACGATACTACCACCCCCATGATTAATAAAATGATTGAAGGGGAATGCAGTTGTGGTAAAGGCCCTTCGTTGGCTTATGGCCCCGCAGTACACAATAAACTTTTAAGTTTTGTGCAGGATGTTGCCGAACAATCAAAAATTGCTTTGCAGTTTAGAGCGGTAAGCCGCACCACCGGCACCGACACCGATAGCTTTGCTTATGCAAATGATGGCTGCCCGTCGGTGCTTATTTCAATACCGTTGCGTTATATGCACACCACTGTTGAAATGCTGCACAAAAGCGATATTGAAAACACCATCAAACTTATGTACGATACATTGATTGCGCTTACTCCTGAAACCAATTTAAACTACCTGTAATAATTGGAATATTTGGATACCAGCCACATATTTTTATAGCATCATCGTTGCGTCGCAATCCGTTCATCAATATCGCGCTATGCAACGGTTACGTTAATTAAATTTTTAAAAGGGGAGGCCTCAAATGAGCAACCTTCCTTTTAATTTTTACAAAGGTTTCAATGCGCTGACAACCGCTTTAACTCCATCAAAAATGTTCTATATCAAATCTTCGATAAGACATTCTATCACCACATATTAATAAAAGCACAGCTTCAAGAAATGGATGGTTATTGAAAACCAAAACCCAATTAATTGTTTATCAATAACTTTAAATTTCAACTATAACTAATTATACTGCAGTTTGAGGGTATAAGTGCATAAAGCTGATTCAAAATTTTTATAGGGTATGCAAAAAAAAATTACTGCACCGCAATGGGTAAAAGGTTCTAATGTTTACGAGGTAAACCTGCGCCAATATACAAAAGAGGGAACGTTTAATGCCTTCGCCCAATCGCTTAATAGGTTAAAGGATATGGGAGTAGGTATTTTATGGTTTATGCCTATTACCCCCATTAGTAAAAAAAAGCGTTTAGGCACCCTGGGCAGTTATTACGCGGCCAGCCATTACACCAAAATAAACCCTGAGTTTGGTACTTTAAATGATTTTAAAAGCCTGGTAAAACAAGCCCACGATCTTGGCTTTAAAGTAATTATTGACTGGGTTGCCAACCATACCGGCTGGGACCATCATTGGACAACCGAATATCCTACATTTTATAAAAAAGACGCTTACGGAAACTTTTACGATCCCAATGGATGGGTGGATGTCATTGACCTGGATTATTCAAATCAGGAGCTTAGAACTACCATGATTGATTCAATGAAATTTTGGATTACAGAATGTAACATTGATGGATTTAGATGCGATATGGCGCACCT
>JBBSJX010000031.1:0-17769 GCA_038256825.1 Chitinophagales bacterium | reverse complement strand
TGCCCTTAACACAAAAAAATTACCCATAGATAAACTACAGCAATTGTGTAACAGCATTAACCATCCCATCATTTTATTAGGAGGTCCAGAGGATAAAGCCGATGGTGAAAAAATAGCAAGTGTAGACCCGGTAAAAATTTATAATTCGTGCGGTAAGTTTAACTTAAACGAGAGTGCAGATTTAGTGAGGCGTTCAAAGCTGGTTATTACCCATGACACTGGTTTAATGCACATTGCCGCCGCATTTAAAAAGAAGATCATAAGCATTTGGGGCAATACGGTTCCCGCATTTGGCATGGGCCCCTATTATGGTTTGGCTACCCAGTTACACGATGTGATGGAGGTAAAGGGATTGAGTTGCCGACCGTGCAGTAAAATAGGGTATAATAAATGTCCGAGGGGACATTTTAAATGTATGAATAACCAGGATATAGAACAGGTTGTAAAGTTGGCTGCACTAAGATTACTACCATAATAGTTATAATTACCCAATAATATGTGTGATGCATTTTGCAATGCTGTACAAGAGTGCGACGCAAGAATGCTGAGGAATGTTTTAAAGCACACTACCAAAAAATAAAACTGCCTTACTTAAAATAAAAAGCCCCCAAACGCTTTTTAATGTTTGGGGGCTTATATTTTAAACAACAATTATAAAGTTTTTAAAACGTCGTTCATATTTCTTACTGCATCTGCACTTTTGTTAAAAGCAGTTTGCTCTTCATCGCTTAATTTAAAATCAAGTATTTGCTCCCAACCATTTCTTCCAATAACAACTGGAACCACCAACGAAATATCGCTTTGGCCATATTCGCCTTCTAATGCAACACCTGTTGAAATCATTTTCTTTTCATCGCGTACAATGCTTTCAACCATTGCAGCAGTACCGGCGCCCGGCGCATACCACGCAGAAGTGCCAATTAATTTGGTTAAGGTTGCACCACCCACCATGGTAGCTGCTACAATTTTATCCTGCTGCTCCTGGCTTAAAAATTGTGTTACGGGAATGCTGTTCCAGGTGGCATGTTTAATTAAAGGGATCATGGTGGTATCGCCATGTCCGCCAATAACCACGGCATTTAAATCGGCAGGTGAACACTTCAACTCCTGGCTCAGGTAATATTTAAAGCGGGCCGAGTCCAATGCGCCACCCATACCAAGAATACGATTTTTTGGCAGGCCGGATGTTTTATAAGTCAGGTAATTCATTGTATCCATTGGGTTAGATACAACGATGATAATGGTGTTTGGAGAATGTTTTAAAATGCTTTCGGTAACGCTGCGAACGATGCCTGCATTGGTTCCTATCAATTCTTCGCGGGTCATGCCGGGCTTACGTGGCAAGCCTGAAGTAATTACTACAACATCAGAATCAGCAGTTTTTGAATAATCGTTTGTGCTGCCCGAAATTTTAGTATCGAAGCCTAAAAAAGCTGCGGTTTGCATCATATCCATTGCTTTGCCTTCGGCTACACCTTCTTTAATGTCGAGTAACACTAATTCCTCGGCTAGTTCTTTACGGGCAATATTATCTGCACAGGTTGCGCCAACGGCACCGGCGCCAACTACGGTAATTTTCATTGTAACGAATTATTGTATGTGAGAAAATTAATTTGGGTGTAAAGGTAGGGTTTGGATGTAAAGAAAAAGGAGAAAATTACCTCTGCATAAATTTTCAAAATCAATATTTAAATGAAGATTTATTTGGCGAGGTTTATTAATTCGTCAAAGTCAATACCACTTTCGTAGGACTTAACAAGGCTTCCTTTTTTATCGTAAACTGCTGAAAAAGGGGTAAACTTTACTTTATAAAAATGGGTTACAAAACGGGCCGTATCGCTTCCTATTTTTATGTTTGGAATTTTTTGCAGCATGTATTTATCCGAAAAGTTTTTCATTTCATCAAACGATCTGCTGGTGATCATTACAATCTGAAAATTATTTAATGGTTTGGCTTTTGTTACCAGTTCTTCTGTTTCTAACTGGCAATGCCCGCAATCGGGGCTGAAATAAAGTATAAGTGTTGGCTTATTTTGCATGTCGGCCTTACTAAACCAATTGCCATTGGCTAATTGAATTTTAAAGGGAGGAACAAAAGGAACTTGTTTGTACGGAGGTAAAGTATCGGCCTGGCTAAAAGCTCCAAGAGTGACTAAAGAAAATGCTAACAGTAAATATAATCGCTTCATAAGTTTTTTAATGATTAGGCAAAAAGTTTACCAAAGATAATTTACAAGGGTTAAAACTTTGCATGATGTATTGTGGCAAATTTTTGTTTCAATTTCAATCGCTATTTTTGCCTTCTTTTTATACAAATCTAACTACCCCGTTACAATGAATTTTAATTTAAGCCAGATACCCCAAAGAAGCCTTAAGCCCAGAGATCATGGATTAACAATGGTAATGGACAAAGGCCTATCGTTAAGAGAAGTGGAAGATTTTATAGATGGATCCGGCCCTCATATTGATATTGTAAAATTTGGCTTTGGAACGGCATATGTAACCCCACATTTGCGCAAAAAAATTGAATTATACCAGGCGGCTAATATTCCTGTATATTTTGGGGGTACCTTGTTTGAAGCATTTCTTATAAGAAACCAGTTTAATGATTACATTTCGTTACTGCAGGATTATAAAATTGAATACATGGAAATCAGTGATGGTTCCATATCAATTCCACATGCTGAAAAATGTGGATATATTGAAAAGATGACCAAATATGGAACGGTATTGAGTGAAGTTGGAAGTAAAGATGCTGCCCATATTATCCCCCCATATAAATGGATTGAATTAATGCGTGCTGAGCTTGAAGCTGGTTCAACCTACGTTATTGCCGAAGCCCGTGAAGCGGGTAATGTAGGTATTTACCGTGGTACTGGTGAGGTACGTGAAGGATTGGTGCAGGAAATTTTAACCCAAATTCCCGAAGAGAAAATTATTTGGGAAGCGCCACAAAAACCACAGCAATTATATTTTCTTGAATTAATAGGATGCAATGTTAACCTGGGTAATATTGCCCCCTCGGAGGTTATTCCACTGGAGGCAATGCGTATTGGTTTAAGGGCCGATACCTTTGATTTGTACCTGGATAAAACCAACAGTTAATGCGCAAGTTTGGCTTAATAGGATACCCGTTAACGCATTCATTCTCAAAAAAATATTTTACTGAAAAATTTGCGAGGGAACAAATTGGTGGGTGCGAGTACGAGTTGTATTCTATTGAAAGCATTGCACAATTACCAGAATTATTAAAACAGCATCCTGATCTGGAAGGATTGAATGTTACCATTCCTTACAAAAAATTAGTTATTCCTTTTTTAAGTAATGCATCTGCCGCTGTTATGGAAATGCAGGCTTGTAATTGTATTACTATTAAAAATGAAAAGCTCTTTGGAAATAATACCGATGTTACTGGCTTTGCAAAAACCTTCACTCCACATTTAAAGAGCAGCCATAAAAAAGCATTGATTTTAGGAACCGGTGGTGCTTCGTCAGCCGTAGCTTATACCCTCAGGCAATTGGGTATAGATTATTTATTTGTTAGCAGGAATAAGGGAAACACAAACAAGGTAATCGATTATAAAGCTGTAAACGAGGAGTTACTAATCGAGTATACCGTAATTATTAATACTACACCTTTGGGAACTTTCCCTGATGTGGAAAGCCTGCCGGAATTACCTTACCAATTTATAACTCCCAATCATTATTTATACGACCTGGTATACAATCCACCACTGACTTCATTTCTGAAAAAAGGAAAAGAACAGGGAGCCATAACTGAAAACGGCTCAGAAATGCTCGTTATTCAGGCAGAAGAAAGTTGGAAAATATGGAATGATAATTAACAACTTTCTATTAATTCTCGTTTAAAAAAATGATATCTATTGCCAGTTGCCCATTGATTTACTGTTGAAGTGATTGCGAGCCGCCGATAGTCGGTCAAGGCTGCAACGATGCTGCTATAAAAATAATAGGTTGGTATTATAATTTTAAAAATTACTGCTGAGGATTTTGTAATTTTTCCAGGGCTTCTGTAGGTACAGGTACTTTCTTTTTTAAATTATAATCATAGCAAAGCATCCCTGTTTTGGCTTTGCCTGCAAGAATAAATTGGTCGTCTTTGATTATTTCTAAAATGTATTGAAGGTCAAAACCTAATTTGTCGAAACCAGTAGCGGCTACCGAAATTTTCACGATATCACCATAGTGTAATTCACGCTTATATTCAATGCCTGCATCAACCATTATAATCGCTACACCTGCAAAATCAAGCTCTTTAAAACCAAAAGATTGCAAAAATTGTAAACGTGCTTCATGTACCAACGATAAAAATATATCGTTACCCACATGACCACCATAATTTAAATCAGTAATTCTTATAGGTACTACGGTGCTAAACGAAAATTTTTCCGTTAAATGTAATTTTATTCTCTCCATAGCCGCAAGGTAAGGCACGGGCTATAAAGTGATTGCGTCAAAAAAAAAGGTAGGGATGTATTTATTAATTAAAAACCCAGTAAATAACAACTGCCATTGAAAGCATAAGTCCCGAAACCAGGATTCCATTCTTTTTTTGAATTTTGATACTTGCAGACGGTTGATTACTCTGTTTTTCTTTATCCTGCAGGTCTAATACCTGAACAATTTTATCCCAAACGTGAGCAGGTGGAGCAATCTGTTGTTCAATCATGGGTGTGGGGGAGGAAAAATCCTTCAAGGTTAACGGGTTTAATTCATCATTTTTAACATCAAAGGTCCGGGATGTTCCAAAAGGATAGTTGTTTAGGCCCAATTTGATAAAAGTGGTTTTCATGATTTTGTTGATTTAAACTTTTATTGCTTCAAGGTTTCTTTTCAAAATATCTTAAAACAGAAAGCGATTATGCTATTTTATTTTATTACAATGATTAATAAAACATAATTATTGTGTAGACGAGCATATTTTTTATAAGGTTGCAAAAATATTTTTATCATTCTCATATTGAACCACTATTTCCCATAACGGGATAGAAAATCAAGCAGTTGTTCGGTTGCTTTTTTTCTATGACTATAATTATTTTTTTCGGCTAAACTCATATTGCCAAAAGTTTCCGCAGCTCCGTTGGGGATAAAAATAGGGTCGTATCCAAAGCCGCTAATGCCTTCGGCCTTTTCCGTAATTCTTCCTTCGCAAATTCCTTCAAACTGGTATTTTTCGCCGTTTAAAATCAGCGATACCACCGTTCTAAACCTGGCCGTCCGGTTGGTTTCGCCTTTCATTTTCAATAAAACTTTCTCTAAGTTTCCTGTAAAATCCCTGGTGTCACCGGCAAACCGGGCACTTTTTACACCCGGTTCACCATTTAGTGCTTTAACTTCAAGCCCTGTATCTTCACTAAAACAATTTTCGCCTGTAAGTTTATAAATGGTTTCCGATTTGGTTACCGCATTTTCTTCAAGTGTATTAAATGGCTCGGGTATTTCAATATCAATACCTGCTTCCTTAAGCGAAATCACTTCAAATAAATTGCCAATTACCGATTTAATTTCATCAACCTTGTGTTGATTATTGGTAGCAAAAATGAGTTTATTCATTGTTTTTAAGTTGGTTATCAGCTATAGTTTTTCATGGCATCTTCGTTGTGTCACTCACTTGTACATTTTGTTATTAAGCAAGTGTAGTTTCCCTTTACTTTTTAGTATAGGCAAGTGTAGTTTCCATTGTAAATGGTTCGTAATATGTTCCTCTATTAAATATCAAAACATCTTTGAAGGCTTGTCCATAATTTACCTTTTAATACTTTGCCATCAGGCGACGGGTTATCAAGTTCCGAAAGCGATGGAGCTGTTACTAAAGTGCAGTCGGCATACTGCTGCACCTGGAACATGGGGATAATAAAGGGAAGTTTAATATCGCCTGGTTCAACACCAAATAAAAGCAGGTATTTCGCAGCTAGTTGCTCTTTTATCTCCGTAAACGATGTTGCCAGCATATTATGATTGATGATGGCAATATCGCCCAGGGTTAAATTGCAGGCTTTTAAAATATTGGTAAGAAATTTTAAATCGCTGTCGTTTACAAAAGTCTCATCGGTATTATTTACAATTACTAATACCTGTTTTTTGTTTTGTCCCAGGTATTTTATTTTTTCAACTGTTTGTAATAAAACTGTTTCGTCGGTTTTTTTTGTAATAACCTCTGGCTGGCTTTTTTTTGGGGGCTGCTTAATTGTATTTTCAGGTTTTTCAATTTCAACCAGCGAGTTTTTAAATAAGTCGGCAATTACAAAATCTGGTAACTGAATAGGGTCTAAACTCATGAATTACAATTTCTTTATGAGCCTTACAAAGGCAATTTTCATTTATTTTTGCAAAAACAAAATTAGTGATATGATCGCATCTGCTGATATTAATATAAGCAAGGCACAGGAAAGCAAGCTCCATTCAATGTCTCTCGAAAATGTTCCCTTTGGAAAATATTTTTCTGACCATATGCTGGAAGCCGACTATGAAGATGGAGAATGGAAGAATGTTGAAATTAAACCATACCAACCCTTATTGTTAGATCCTTCAACGGCTGCGTTGCATTATGGCCAGGCCATTTTTGAAGGTATTAAAGCTTATAAGGATGAAGCGGGTGACATCAGTATTTTCAGGCCTTACGATAATTTTAAACGTTTTAATATTTCTGCAGAACGAATGAGAATGCCCCCTGTTCCCGAAGAAATATTTATGGAAGGTATGCGGATGTTGATTGATTTAGAGCGTAAATGGATACCCGATCAAAAAGATCACTCACTTTATATCCGTCCATTTATGTTTTCTACCGATCCGGTTATTGGAGTAAAGCCAAGTGATACCTATAAGTTTATGATCATTTGTAGTCCTACTGGTCCATACTACAATAAGCCCATGCGTATTTATGTGGAAGAAAAGTATACCCGTGCCGCTCCGGGTGGTATTGGTTATGCTAAAGCTGCAGGTAATTATGCTGCCAGCATGTTGCCTACCGCTGAGGCCAAAGAATTAGGTTACGATCAGGTATTGTGGACAGATGCTTTTGAACACCGGTACGTTCAGGAAATTGGTACGATGAACGTATTTTTTATTATTGGCGATACTGCGGTAACTCCATCGCTTGATGGAGGTACAATACTGGAAGGTGTAACCCGTAATAGTGCAATCGTATTGTTAAAAGAGATGGGCTTTAAAGTAATTGAGCGTAACATAAGTATAGATGATATTGTAGATGCCCACAAGGCAGGTGCTTTATTTGAAGTTTTTGGTACAGGTACAGCCGCAACCATTTCATCAATAAAAGAATTGCGATATAAAGATTACGTTATTGAGTTTGATGTTGCAAAGTGGAAAACTGCTCCCGAACTTAAAAGACGCCTTGATGCCATAAGGGATGGCCAAACCGAAGACCGTTTTGGTTGGATGTATAAAATCTAAAATACCATAATTTTTTACTCCGTGATGTAAAATTTCCTGGTTTTTAATTCAAATAATTAATTATAAATACAAATTAAACCCAAGCTTCGAACTGTTTTATTTGAGTAAAAACCAGATAAAATAGGACAAATTTGAGTTTTTTAGGCAGTACACGGAAATTAATTGAGAAACATTTTTGTTATTACAAAATTAGCCGTTACTTTTGCCGTCCGAAAAATTTTAAAAGGTTACAGATGCCTACAATACAACAATTAGTTAGAAAAGGTAGAGAAATTATTAAAGCAAAGAGCAAATCAAGAGCACTTGATTCTTGCCCTCAGCGCCGTGGTGTTTGTACCAGGGTATATACTACCACACCCAAAAAACCAAACTCAGCGCTACGTAAAGTAGCAAAGGTTCGTTTAACCAACAAGATTGAGGTTATTGCATACATTCCAGGTGAAGGTCACAACTTACAGGAACACTCGATCGTTTTGATCCGTGGTGGTCGTGTAAAGGACTTACCAGGTGTTCGTTATCACATCGTTCGTGGTAGCTTAGATACCGCAGGAGTTAAAGATCGCAAGCAAAGTCGCTCCAAATACGGCACTAAGAAAGTTAAGGTTAAAAAGTAGTTTCTTAGGTTCAATAATTTAAATAGTAAACAATAATAAACAGCTGTGCTGTAAAAAATAATAAAAGCCATGCGTAAGACGCAACCCAAAAAAATACCTCTGGCACCAGACCCAAAGTTTAACGATAAACTGGTAACCCGTTTTGTAAATAACATTATGTGGCAAGGTAAAAAGAGTATTGCTTTAACCATTTTTTACGATGCTTTGGACAGGGTTTCAAAGCAAACCAACGAAGATGGTTACGAAATCTGGAAAAGAGCTTTGTCAAACGTTACACCAGGAGTAGAGGTTCGTAGTCGTAGAATTGGTGGTGCAACCTTTCAAATTCCTTCTGAGGTTCGTGCCGACAGAAAGATTTCATTAAGTATTAAGTGGCTGGTACGTTTTAGCCGCGAAAGAAACGGTCGTAGTATGGCTGAAAAATTAGCGAACGAAATTATAGCAGCAAGCAAAGGTGAAGGTGGCGCCTTCAAAAAGAAAGAAGATACGCACCGTATGGCAGAAGCTAACAAGGCATTCTCTCACTTTAAGATCTAGTTCATTCTGTATATATTTTTAAACCACCTTCGATGAAGGTGGTTTTTTTATGCCTTTTTCTCTCGCATTTTGCGCAAATAGCATACAATAATCGGATTTGAGATCCTCACGTCAGTACCAAAAATTTCTAAGTTTATTTTAATGTATAGAGATAGTCGATACTAGTTATAAATTGACCGATTAAATTTTTATTTAAAGTTATTTAATCTACCAAAAATTTGTTAATTATAAAAACTTAACGTTAGTTTTAATTTTTAAACCAAAACAATCGCTATGCGAAAAAAATTAATTGTGCACAGTTTACTCTTCACTGTGTGTCTACTCTTTTTCAGTGCTCTTTCTTTTGCCCAACGGGTAGTAAGTGGAAAAGTTGTTGGGGCCAATAACGAACCCATCGCTGGAGCAACAGTTCTTGTAAAAGGAACTCAAATTGCAACACAAACAAATGCTGAAGGTGTTTTCAGTTTAAATGCACCTGGCGACAGGCCTTCTCTTGTAATAACGAATGTTGGTTACGAACCAATGGAAGTTTCTGCAGGTGGAAGGGGAATGATGAATGTAATTTTAAGAGCATCTAATGCTGCACTTACTGAGGTTGTTGTAACGGGTTATACCGCCCAGGCTAAAAAAGACATTACAGGTTCAGTTGCAGTAGTAAATGTTAAAGATCTGGTAGCAAACCCAGGTTCTAACATTCAAAATTTATTACAAGGCAGAGCTGCAGGTGTTCAAGTGGGCACTTCTGGTGTACCTGGTGCGGGTGCTAACGTTCGTATTCACGGTTACAGCACTTTCGGAAACAACGAACCTTTATACGTTGTTGATGGTGCCCGAGTAGGATCAATTACCGAATTAAACCCCAACGATATTGAAAGTATGCAGGTATTGAAAGATGCTTCTGCAGCTTCTATTTACGGATCTGCTGCTGCAGGTGGTGTGATTATCATTACTACAAAAAAAGGTAAAATTGGTAAGCCAAGAATTACATACGAAAGCTATTATGGTAAGCAAACATTTACCAAGCGTTTGGATTTGTTAAACACAAAGGAATATGGTGATTACCTTTTCTTATTAGCAAAAAATTCAGGCAACCTTGATGCTAATGGTAATTTTAAACATGGCCAGTACGCTGGTCCTACCGGTAGCAGTCCTGTTCCCATTATTCCTGCTTACATTTATGCTGGTGGTGGACAACCCGGTGGTAAAAGTGGTGGTATTGCAGAAGGCGATCCTGCTGCAGATCCTTCTAAGTATAAGTTAAACATATTTGATGTTAACGGACCTGGAACTTACCAGATTGTTAGAGCAAATCAACAAGGTACCGACTGGTTAGGCGCTATTTTGCAGGATGCTCCGCAAATGAACCACCAGGTAAATGCTTCTGGTGGAACAGAAAATGCTAACTATTTATTTGGCTTAGATTATTTTGATCAGAAAGGTATTGTTTACACTACCCGTTATACACGATATGCTATCCGTTCTAACACCAGTTTTACCATTAAGGATAAAGTAAGAGTGGGTGAAAATTTACAGATCAACTTTACTAACAGGACCGGTGTTCAGGGTTTTACTAACCAGGACGAAGGAAACCCTATAGCATTCTCTTATCGTCAGCAACCAATCGTTCCGGTATTTGATATCGCCGGAAACTATGCTGGTACCCGGGGTGCTAACTTAGGTAACTCTGCAAGTCCTTATTCTAACTTAGATAGAAGAAAAGATGCTCGTGAAAAAAGAGTAGGAATCATCGGAAGTATTTTTGCAGAAGTTGATTTCTTGAAATATTTCACCTTCCGTAGCAATTTCGGTATGGATTTCGGCAACACCAGCAGTTATGTTTTTGTAAAACCTGTTTGGGAAAATGCTGAAGGCAGAACCAACCTGGCAAATTTTAACGAAGCTCAGGGATATGGTTACCAGGCTACCTGGTACAATACTGTAAACTTCAAAAAATCGTTCAACGACATTCATGAAGTAAAAGCATTGTTAGGTACAGAGATTGTACAGACCCAAGGTAGAAATATTAATGCTTCCGCATCCGATTATTTCAATATAGACCCAATTTTTCAAAACGTAGGTTCTTCACTGGCGCTTACGCCTTTTGGTTCAAGCAGTCAATTTAGAAACAGGAAGTATTCTCCGCTTATTGCCCAGGTTAACTACTCATTTAAAGATAAATATTTAGTGAGCGGATCAATGAGAAGAGATGGTTCCTCTGATGCGTTTGGTCCTAAAAACAAATTTGGTAATTTCCCTGCCTTCAGTTTAGGTTGGAGGATTTCTGATGAGCCATTCCTTAAAAATGTTAAAGCCATCAACGACCTTAAACTTCGTTTTGGATACGGCGTTTTGGGTAATGATAACATTAGTGGACTTGCTTTCTTAAGCTTCTTCACTATTAACAACGACGCTTCTTACCCAATTAACGGTAGCAATACCAGTTATACTCCAGGTTTAAGGCACCAAACTATTGGAAATCCTGATATCAAATGGGAGCAAACAGCTACAGCTACTTTAGGTGTTGATGCAACTTTATTTAACAACAAATTGGGTATTAATTTAGATTTATACAATCGCGAAACAACTGACTTGTTATTTGAAAAGCAATTGGATGCCAGCTTATATGGTGGGAGAATTGATAACCAACCTATCAACATTGGAAATATGAATAATAAGGGTATTGACCTTGCATTATCATATCGTGGAACTGCTGGAAGGGATTTTAGGTATGATGTAAGCACCACTTTTTCTCTTTACAAAAACAGGGTAGGTAAGCTAGCTGACCCTTTCTTTGAAGGAGACAGAACCAGGATTGATCCATTCAACCGTTCCGTTACTGGCAGACCATTGTCAAGTTTTTTTGGTTATTTAATTGACGGTTTCTTTGATGATGCAACAGAATTAGCATCTCTTGATCAGAAAGGTAAATTTATTGGTGGCTGGAAATACAAGGATTTATCAGGTCCGGATGGTAAGCCAGATGGCCGTATCACACCAGATGACAGAACTTTCATGGGAAGCCCTCACCCAGATTTTATCATGGGCTTAAACTTAAACTTTGCTTACAAAGGATTTGATTTATCAGGTTTCCTTTATTGGAAAAAAGGTGGTCAGATTGCTAACTACACGCGTTACTGGACAGACTTTAACACCTTTCAGGGTGGTAGAACACGCAGAGTATTGTATGATAGCTACACTCCTACAAATAAGAATGCTTTATTACCAATGATAACCAGCAACGATGCTACCAGTGGTACATTACCTGTTGACTACTTCATTGAGCCAGGTGGATATTTAAGAATGCGTAACCTAAGCTTAGGATATACCATACCTAGAAATGTAATTGAAAGGTTAGGTATCGACCGGATAAGAGTTTACGTTCAGGCACAAAACCTATTTACCATTACAAAATACACAGGTTTAGATCCCGAGATTACTACAAACAACACAGGTAGAAACGATTATACCAGGCGTTTTGCTGACAGAAACCTGGGAGTTGACGTGGGTAATTATCCTACTACCAAAGCAATTATTTTTGGTTTAAACGTTGGATTTTAGTGAATAGAAAAATTATAAATATTAAAAGATAATTATGAAAAGGCAAAAATATATTTTAATTGCTGGAGTGTCTGCCCTATCACTTTTCGGGCTTAACTCCTGTAAAAAATCATTTCTCGAACCTTTACCTTTTGGAAGATATTCTGAAGTACAAGTTCAAAATAAGAAAGGTGTTGAAGCATTATTGATAGGGGCTTATGGTATGATAGACGGACAGGGTATATCTGGTGCAGCTGGCTGGATGGTTGGCGCCACAAATTGGGTATATGCCGATGTTGCCTCTGACGATGCTTACAAAGGAACTGATGCGGGAGACCAACCGCAAATGACCGAAATTGAATTGTGGAATTCACAGGCAGCAAATACCTACTTTAACTATAAGTGGTTATCCATTTATGAAGGGGTTGCCCGAGCAAACGATGTAATAAAATTTGCTAATGCAGTGGCTGAATTAACTGCAGATGAGAAAAAAGATTACATCGCCCAGGCGAGATTTCTTAGAGGTCATTTCCATTTTGAAGCAAGACGTATGTGGAATAAAGTTCCATACATAACCGAAACTACCACCAAGTATGATAATGGTGCAGAAATCCTTCCATTAATCGAGGCTGATTTTAAAGCGGCTTACGATAACCTGCCGGCTACTCAGCCTTTGGTTGGTAAAGCTAATAAGTGGGCTGCTGCTTCGTACTTAGCTAAAGTGTTGATGTACGAAAAAAAGTTTGCTGAAGCAAAAGCTTTATATGACGTAATCATTCCTAACGGAATTACATCAAATGGTAAGCAATACGATTTGCAAAATGAATATTGGAAGAACTTTGATGTAGCTTTCGAAAATAGCTCAGAGTCGGTTTTCTCTCAACAAACTCAGGCGAGTGGTACCGTTACCGCATCTGCTGAAACTTCCTATGAGCTAGCTTATCCGTATGGTGGTGTTTGGGGATGTTGCGGATTTTACCAGCCTTCTCAAAACCTGGTTAATGCCTTTAAAACCGATGCAAATGGTTTACCATTATTGGATGGTTCTTACAACAATACCAATCTTAAAAATGATGAGGGTATCACTTCAAACGATCCGTTCACTAATGATGTAACTACTCCATTAGATCCTCGTTTAGATTGGACTGTTGGCAGAAGAGGTATTCCTTATTATGATTATGGTGCTCATCCAGGTCGTAGCTGGATACGCGACCAGGCATATGCCGGTCCGTTCAGCCCTAAAAAGCACGTTTCAAAACAATCTGACTTAGGTGGTTTTACCAACATTAATAACTTCCGCCAAACAGCTAAAAACTACAACCTTATCCGCTTTGCTGATGTGTTGTTAATGGCTGCAGAAGCTGAAATAGAAGTAGGATCATTAGTTACTGCTCAAAACTACATCAATCGTGTTCGTAACAGGGCCGCTAATCCAGGAAGCATAATCCAGGGCGCACCGGCCAACTATCAAATCAAGCCTTACGTTGTTCCTTTCACTAATCAGGCAGAGGCTCGTACGGCTGTAAGATTTGAAAGAAGATTAGAATTAGCAATGGAAGGTCATCGCTTTTACGATTTAGTAAGATGGGGAATTGCAGCTCCAACTTTAAATGCTTACCAAACAGTTGAAAAAGATAGGAGAACTTATCTTAGAGGCTCTGGTGGATTTACTGCTGGTAAAAATGAATATTACCCTATCCCCAACAGGATAATTGAAATTGCAAAAATTGCAGGTAAGACTTTAACTCAAAACCCTGGGTATTAAAACTTAGAACCAAAATAATTGTAAAAAAATCTCCACCCAAAAAGTGGAGATTTTTTTATTAGGTTAATACCATTTAGTTGTTATTATAATTACTCAGGGTTTATTTTATGAACCAGGCATTTTATCCTTGATTGTTCTTTAGTTGCGTCGCACACTTGTACGGCATATTTACCTTGGGCCAAAGTCTTAATTTATTCATGTATTCACCTATTCGATTGCCTGCAATTGAAAAAGAACTGTTTCTTTAACATTTCTAATAATTTAATTCACCATTTTGTTGATTAAGAAGAATAAAAAATTAACTTTCAACAATAATTGCTGATCATAAATTTTTGCCACATGAAATTGCTCCTCGCATCATTTAAAATGATTTTTATTAATAATCATTCAGCCGCTTACCCTTATATTCAACAGTTGTTCATTCATTAAGATCTATAAATTAATCATTGTATCAAAATGACCATAATTAATAGAATGCTACCTAAATTTTCAAACCTTAATTCCAACATAAACATTAAAAACTTAATTTAATGAACGAGAACTTAAACAAAAGCGCCCTATTTAATGGTAGTTGCTTTGCTCTTATCACAACTGCCTTTACATTTTCAATTCGTGCAGGTATTCTTCCGCAACTTGGCGAAAGTTTTGGTCTTTCTGCAGAACAACTCGGATTTATAAACTCTATGTGGTTTTTAGGTTTTCCTATTTCCATGATTATCGGCGGTTTAGTATATCACACTTTTGGACCAAAAAACATTATGATGGTGGCATTTCTTTGCCACACCGTTGGTATACTGTTAACCATTTATGCCGGTGGTTATACAACACTTCTTATATCTACACTTTTAATAGGCATTGGTAATGGTTGTACCGAGGCAGCCTGTAATCCTATGATTGCAGATATGTACTCAGGAGTTACTATGCAAAAAATGTTAGGCAGGTTTCATATGTGGTTTCCAGGTGGCATACTTGTAGGTTCACTTATTTCTTACTTTATGACCAATATGGGATTTAGCTGGCAGGCTCAAATGTGGGTTACTTTAGTGCCAACCATCATTTATGCTATTTTGTTTTTCGGAAAAACCTTTCCAAAGCCACTATCGGAGGAGGCAAACTCCCTTTCTCAGAACTTTAAGGCGATGTTGACCCCCGTGTATATCTTCCTGTTTTTCGCCATGGCGCTTACCGCAATATCGGAATTTGGACCCAGCCAGTGGGTAAGTATAGTTTTAGGAGCCAGCGGTGCGAATGCTATGCTGATACTTGCTTTAACTTTCGGTGTATCTGCAATCGGCAGATTCTTTATCGGGCCAGTGGTAGAAACGTTAGGGCAAACCGGTGTATTATTGGCCGGAGCTATTTTAGCTACACTTGGTATTTACATGTTTAGTACCGTTACCGGCCCAATGGCCTATGTTGCTGCAATCGTTTTTGCATTGGGCATAAGTTACTTTTGGCCTGTTATGATTGGTTCGGTGGCTACACGTGCACCCCGTAGTAGTGCTTTAGGAATGTCTATAGTTGGTGGGGTAGGTATGTTTTCCACTTCAATTTTTCAACCCATTATTGGTGGATGGATTGACAGTGCCCGTACAGAAAATGCAGCAAATGGGCTTACAGGCAATGCACTTGAACTGGCAACGGGGCAAGAGGCATTATTAAAGATGATGACCTTTCCTGCAATTTTAATAGTGCTGTTTATCATATTTTTCATATGGCAAAAAAATGCAAAGAAGACTACGGAAAGTGAAATGACGATGGCTTTGCATTAAACGCAAACCTAACTTCATTTGCAGTACCACTTTCAACTGTGCTGGTGAGTTTATAATTTTATTTTGGTGCCTCTTTTACATTGTAGAAGAGGCACTTTAATTTATACCGAAATATTTTGAATAAAGTTTTTTGTACCCAGCAGGATTACTTTGAGAATCATCCTTGCGTCGCACACTTGTACTTTTAATTTTCTGTTCAGCAAAATGAGTTTTTTTGTGGGTGCTCACTTCATTTTCATTTGAGCAAAATATGGGTGGTCTGGATTTACTATCAACTCTTGCCGAAGCGGGTGAATCAAAACATCCATATCTTCTAGTGGAATAGCACCCAATAGCACTTCAGAGTCGCCGGGCAGAACCATAGCGCTACAAGAACATCTTCTATTTTTAAATTTAATTTCAACAGGAGCCACTACATCGCATTCTACTATTCTTCCATCTGCCATTTGGGCTTTTCGTTTTTCTACAACGGGAAGTTGTAGCTGTTCCTGAATATTTTCGTTGATGGCTAACATATATGAACCTGTATCAACCAATGCTGTCACCCACATTCTTTTAACTTCATCAATGTCTATTATATTTTTTCTGACCAAAGCCAGATCATCGCCATTAATTATTTCGATTTCGGCATATACTAGGCCCATAAATATTTATTTTGTTGAATTTACAAATTTACTCGTTGTTGATGTAGCAGACCTGAATTTTCTTCATTTATTAACGATGATGGCCATTTTTGTATGCATGATTTAGTTACCTTTGCGCCTCAAAATTGTAACCTGAGCTATGTGAATATTTGAAAGAATACACAGGGTAAAGGTAAAACGCAGGTTGTTTTGAAATATGTTTCATAATGATTTGCGGTACAAGGGAGTGACACAACGATGTTGAACAGATGATTACTGTTGGTCACCAAAAAAGATTTAGTCATTTAACAATAACAAATAAAAGGTCATGGCGGACTTAAGGTATCAAAGAAATTTCGGTATTGCTGCGCACATTGATGCGGGTAAAACGACGACCACAGAGCGTATTCTGTATTATACAGGTGTAAACCACAAAATTGGTGAAGTGCATGATGGTGCTGCAACCATGGACTGGATGGCACAGGAGCAGGAGAGAGGTATTACCATTACTTCGGCTGCCACTACGTGTTTTTGGAACTTTCCAACAACCCAGGGTGTTAAGAATGACGACACAAAACTTTATAAATTCAATATTATTGATACGCCGGGTCACGTGGACTTTACTGTAGAGGTTGAGCGTTCGTTACGTGTACTGGATGGTTTATTGGCTTTGTTTTGCGCGGTATCGGGTGTTGAGCCACAGAGTGAAACTGTTTGGCGCCAGGCTAACCGTTACAAAGTTCCTCGTATTGGTTTTGTAAACAAAATGGACCGCAGTGGTGCTGACTTCTTAAACGTTGTTAAGCAGGTGCGTGAAATGTTGGGTGCAAAAGCGGTTCCCCTACAATTACCAATTGGTGCAGAAGATCACTTTAAAGGAGTGGTGGACCTGATTACCATGAAAGGTATTATATGGGACGAGGATACCCGTGGAATGACTTTTAAAGAAGTGCCCATTCCTGAGGATATGAAAGAAGAAGTAGATCAATACCGCCAGGAATTGATTGAAGCGGTTGCTGAATATGATGACAAACTATTAGAAAAATTCTTTGACGATCCGGCTACAATATGCGAAGATGAGGTTCACGCTGCCATCCGTAAGGCAACAATTGATCTTTCGATCATTCCAATGATGTGTGGATCATCTTTCAAAAACAAAGGTGTTCAAACCGCTTTGGATGCAGTTGTACGTTACTTACCTGGTCCATTAGATATTGCTGCTATTGTTGGTACCAATCCTGATACCGGTGAAGAAGTTATTCGTCATGCTGATCCTAAAGAACCATTTAGTGCTTTAGCATTCAAAATTATGACTGATCCATTCGTGGGACGTTTGGCGTTCTTCCGGGCTTATTCTGGTCGTTTAAATTCTGGTTCATACGTATTAAACGTGCGTACCGGTAAAAATGAGCGTATCAGCCGTATTATGCAGATGCACGCTAACAAGCAAAATCCGGTTGATTTTATTGAATCAGGTGATATTGGAG
>JBBSJX010000030.1:0-17770 GCA_038256825.1 Chitinophagales bacterium | reverse complement strand
GGGAGTGGATCCGAATTTTTCGTGAAATTTTTCTAAAACTTTATCTGAAACAGTTGACATACAAATAATTTATAGTGATTTAATTACAAACCGGGTTGAAAATATAGCAGTTTCCTTTGGCTCGAGCACCTGTAAACCCATTGCATTATTAAATGCATCGGGCGGTGCACTCAGGTTTTCGATAGCTATACTATTGCGGTGGGGAGGTGTGAAAAATTGCAGGTAAGGATACGATTTTGCAGGATGAATTTCGACTTGTATTTTTTTAATTGGATTGCGAAAAACGGCCATTGGCTGGCATTCGGCAAAATTGGCCGTAAAACAATTGTCGAGAAAAGCATCCCCAAGCTTTGTAAGAGATCCATACTCCTGGAAGGGGAATAGTTTGCCTGTTGGCAATAAATCAGCATTAAATTCCAGCTTTTCATTACTCTGAAATTCTAACTGGCAATTGTCAATTTTATCACCTAAAGTAAAGTATGGATGCCAGCCATCGGTAATGGGGATTAACTGATCGTCAATGTTGGTAATAGTTGTTTTTATGCAAAGCGTACTATCGGCCTTTAATTTATATTCTACCTCGCATCTATACAGAAATGGATACCCTTCGTTGGGGTTATCGTAAACATACTGCAGCACCAGTTTTGCATAATCATCAACAGCTTCCGTTTCGATTATGGAAAATACCTGGTCGAATATTAAACCATGTAAAGCACTTTCGGCAACTACGTATTTGGTTAGCTTATGATCTGCTTCGCCAAATGTATATTTAGCATTTTTGATACGGCATGCAAATGGGGAAAGCTTTGCACTTTTAAAAGCCGGCTTTATGTTGGCACGGGCCAATTCAATTGAATCGTATCCTTCAATAACATTAAAATGCTGCCCGTTGTGTTTTTTACTAAACTTATTTAAAATGGCGCCGAATGAATAAACCTCAGCAAAGGTTCCACTATCTACATGTTTTAGTGTTACTACGGGGTGAAGCCTATCGTCGTTTATTGAAACTTCGAATAACATATGCCTGATTAAAAATTTACGATAATGGTATAAAACAATAAGTGGGTTTTAGACACTCATAATGTTGATAGCACGAATACTACGCAATACTTATGCAAAGTGAATATATAAAGTAAACAAAACATAACCATGAACCGGGAATTATAATTAATACACTATGAGTTTACATTATTGTTGTTTACCAGCAATGATTGTTTAAGAATAACCGGCACCATAAGATATTATGATTGCTAACAGTCGTTAGTGTTGGGTTCAAAATCATTAATTTTGCAGCAATCAACAACCTTACTAAAATTAGTTTGCCCGGGGCTTAAATAAAAAATAAAACTTGCATGCACATGCATCGATTTTGAAAATAAAACCGGTTAATGGTTAAGATAAAACTGGCGGTAAATGCATGCTGTTGCAGTTTGCAACCCATCGTCAAACTAAAATTATCTGCGCCGTTGCTATGAAAAACTGCTTTTGAACTGTTCCGATGCATCGGAAGCAAGGATACTTCTTAAGGTTATAAAGTTGATAACATAAAAAACATATTGAGCATCAAAAAAAATTTATGTCAAACACAACCGAACAAAAAGTAAGAATTGTAACTGCAGCTTCCTTATTTGATGGACATGATGCGGCTATCAATATTATGCGGCGGATTCTGCAGAGCAAGGGGGCAGAAATTATTCATTTAGGGCATAATAGAAGTGTTGCGGAAATTGTGGAATGTGCCATTGAGGAAGATGCACATGGTATTGCAATAACAAGTTACCAGGGGGGTCATGTTGAATTTTTTAAATACATGAAAGACCTTTTAGACGAGAATGGTAGCAGCCATATAAAAATATTTGGCGGAGGTGGTGGCACCATTTTGCCCAGCGAAATTAAAGAACTGCACGACTATGGAATTACCCGGATTTACAGCCCCGATGATGGCAGGCATATGGGACTTGAAGGTATGATTGAAGATGTAATTAAACAAGCTGCTCCAACCTCATCAAACGGAAATGGTAAATTGATTTCGCAAGCCAAAGCAGGAAAGAATGGCAGTTATGCTTTGGACGAAGAAAGAGATATTATTGGAATAGCAAGGGCTATAACCAGGGCCGAAAACGGGGAAAACTATTCAACAATAATTAATGGTTTTAAAGAGAATACCGAAGATGCGAAAGATGATGAGACGGTAGCCACTCAAAAATCAACAGCAGTTTTAGGCATAACCGGAACCGGCGGAGCGGGTAAATCGTCGGTAACTGACGAAATTGTCCGCCGCTTTCTTTCAAGCTACCCCGACAAAACCATAGCAGTAATATCAGTAGACCCTTCTAAAAAGAAAACAGGCGGTGCATTGCTCGGCGATAGAATACGTATGAATAGTATTCACAATGGCAGGGCTTATATGCGTAGCTTAGCAACCCGTGAAAGCGATAAGGCTTTAAGCAAATATGTGCAGGATGCAATTGATATTGTTAAGGCAGCAGCCTTTGATTTTATTATTTTAGAAAGTGCAGGTGTTGGACAAAGTGATGCATCGATACTTGACTTTTGCGATGTAAGCATGTACGTAATGACCCCCGAATATGGCGCAGCCTCGCAACTGGAAAAAATAAACATGCTGGATTATGCTGACGTTGTTTGCATAAATAAATTTGATAAAGCGGGTGCATTAGATGCTTTACATGATGTAAGAAAACAATACAAACGCAACCACGCATTATGGTCGGCTAAGGATGATGAATTACCCATAGTTGGAACTACAGCAGCCAAGTTTAATGATGAAGGAGTAAACAAACTCTTTTTTGAAATCATGAAGGTTTTGGAAAGCAAAACCGGGGTGCGTTACAGTGAAAATGAAATTGTGGAAATTGAATCTGAACACTCTATTAAAGGCTTGGTTATTCCTCCAAAGCGGGTTCGTTATTTATCTGAAATTTCAGACGAAATAAGAAGATATAACCAGGCTTCCGTTGAGCAGGCAGCAATCGCCAGTAAACTCTACCAGTTAGAAGGATCAATACAAATATTAAGTGAATCAAAAACAAGCCAACCGGGTTTGGTTGATGGCTTAACGGAAATAAAGCAACAATTTGAAAAACAATTATTACCCGTTTGCAAAAAATTAATTGATGAATGGGAAACTACCAAAGCATCTTACCAAAAAGCTTTTTTTGAATACGATGTACGAGGTAAAGTAATTCAACAACCTTTATTTACAAAAAGCTTAAGTAATACTAATATTCCAAAAATATCGGTTCCTAAATTTAAAGATTGGGGTGATGTGTTGTTGTGGAGATTGCAGGAAAACTTTCCTGGCAAATTTCCCTTTACTGCAGGTGTATTTCCACTTAAAAGAGTGGAGGAAGATCCTACCCGCATGTTTGCAGGCGAAGGTGGACCGGAGCGTACCAACAAACGTTTTCACTATGTATCGTTGGGTCAGCCGGCAAAAAGATTGTCCACTGCATTTGATAGTGTAACGCTTTATGGCGAAGATCCGGCTATACGCCCCGACATTTATGGCAAAGTTGGCAACAGTGGGGTGAGCATTGCCACAGTGGATGATGCAAAAAAACTGTACAGTGGTTTTGACTTATGCAGTCCAAAAACTTCGGTGAGTATGACAATCAATGTTCCGGCTCCTATGTTACTGGCTTTTTTTATGAATGCTGCTATCGATCAACAATGTGAAAACTGGATTGAAGCCAATAACCAATGGGACCATGTGGCAGCAATTTTTAATAAAAAATATGAACATCATTCCAAACCCATTTATTACAATCCTTCTTCACCGGGTCGCCACCCGGTAGAGGTTTTACACCCCGTTGCCGGGGAACCTGAAAAACCGGTATTGGGTCTGCAATTATTAGGATTGAGTGGTGACGAGGTATTGCCACCGGATGTTTACCTGCAATTAAAGCATCAAGCACTTGCCCAGGTCCGCGGAACCGTACAGGCTGATATTTTAAAAGAAGACCAGGCGCAAAATACCTGCATTTTCAGTACCGAGTTTGCTTTAAAATTAATGGGCGATGTACAGGAATATTTTATCACCAATAAAGTTCGCAACTTTTATAGCGTAAGCATTAGTGGCTATCATATTGCCGAGGCGGGAGCCAATCCTGTAACCCAATTGGCCTTCACCCTATCAAACGGTTTTACGTTTGTTGAGTATTACCTGAGCCGTGGAATGAACATTGATGATTTTGCGCCCAACCTATCCTTCTTTTTTAGTAATGGAATGGATCCTGAATACAGCGTTATTGGTAGGGTTGCCCGCAGAATTTGGGCCAAGGCTATGAAATATAAATATAAGGGTAACGAGCGCAGCCAGAAACTAAAATATCATATCCAGACTTCAGGGCGCAGCCTTCACGCTCAGGAAATTGACTTCAACGATATCCGTACCACCTTGCAGGCTTTGTACGCTATTTACGACAACTGTAACAGCCTTCATACCAACGCTTACGATGAAGCGATCACCACACCAACCGAAGAAAGTGTTCGCCGTGCAATGGCCATTCAGCTTATTATAAACCGCGAGTTGGGAACTGCAAAAAATGAAAACCCCAACCAGGGCAGTTTTTTAATTGAAGAACTGACCGACCTGGTTGAAGAGGCGGTATTACTGGAGTTTGATCGCCTTAACGAACGCGGTGGAGTACTGGGTGCAATGGAGCGGATGTATCAACGTAATAAAATACAGGAAGAAAGCTTGTATTATGAGTCGATGAAACATACTGGTGAATTACCTATTGTTGGTGTCAATACATTCTTAAATAAAAAAGGTAGCCCAACCATTTTACCCGGCGAAGTAATCCGCAGTACAACCGAGGAAAAAGAGCAACAGATCAGCAACCTGCAAGCCTTTCATAAACGCAATCAGGAAAAAGCTGCCGATGCCCTAAAGCGATTGCAGCAAGTGGCCATAAATAACGGCAACCTTTTTAACGAGTTAATGGAAACAGTTAAATATTGCAGCTTAGGCCAGATTACCCATGCTTTATATGAGGTGGGTGGACAATACCGCCGCAGTATGTAAAAGCTATTTTGAGGTGAGCATTTGAACCTGTACCCTTCATCGTTGTATACTGACCAACTTTTGGCGGTTCACTCACTTGTACCGCATCAATGTTTTCAGCCTGTGTAATACCTCACTAATGGTGGGGTATTTTTTGTTTTAATTACATAGAGATAGGTAACTATCGTTTCAATAATAATCCGGTTAAAGTAATTGTTGGTGCAAATACTTTTTGGAGGGTAAGGTAATTGCATTGTATATTTTTCTATTATCTTTCATACAAAACCTTACATTATGAAACTACAAGGATCATTAAAAAAAATGTGTTCAACAGTATTAATTATGTCGGCATTAGGCCTGGCATCGTGCGGAGACGCTGAAAATAAAACGACCGACGTTGACAGCTCCATGATGGAAAGCCCTATGCTAACCGATAGTGCAGGTGGTACAGCCCAGGCCATTTTAAGTGGCACCAATACCGACACAACTGTAACCGGAACCGTACGTTTTGAGCAGGTTGAAGGAAAAGTAAAAATGATGCTGGATATCACTGTTCCTAAAAAAGCAAACTCCAGTGTAGCAGTACACATTCACGAACATGGCAGTTGCGACGATATGGGTAAAGGTGCTCATGGCCACTGGAACCCAACAAATGCCAACCATGGTAAATGGGGCTCCGATAGTTTTCATGCGGGTGATATAGGCAATGTTACCCTGGATAAAGACGGCAAAGGAACAATGGAAATGGATACAGATTTATGGAGTGTTGGTGGAGATGCAAATAAAAATGTTGTAGATAAAGCCATTATAGTACACAGCGGGGTAGATGACTTTACAACCCAACCTACCGGTAATGCAGGATCGAGGATTGGATGCGGTGTTATTACAAAATCGTAACCCACACAATAAATGTTGCACCATGCCGTTTATAAATATGGCGATAATAAAGTTTAGTGAAGTTTAAATGGTGAATAAAAAAGGCGACCCGCAAAGTCGCTTTTTTTATTGTTGAGTTATTCTTCACCTTTTTTGGATTTCTGCACTTCGCATTGCCGTCAACTTATTTTTTTATTGAATGAACAGCAGGCCTTTATTCTGCTCCGGTTGTGTCACTCACTTGTACCGCATCTTTTTATAGCGGCTTTTCTTATGCACTTTTCATTCATCAATCGTTTTAGCAATACGACCATTTGAAATACACCAATTCGCATTAGTGTCAGCTTAAGAATTTAATAATTTAGTTAAACCTTTTTACCAGCAATAGTTTGAATCGAAAGTCTCGTAAAAAGGCTTAAAAATTATATTATTTGATCCACGGGAAATTATGTTGAAAAGGCTGCCCCCGAAAAGTCGGGACTGACGCATAAAAATATGCGGTACAAGAGTGCGACGCAACAATGTTCAATTGCAATACTATTGCCGGTTACATAAAAAAAGGTGCCCTTTTTGAGAGCACCTTTCTTATTTGTGAACCGCTAAATTTTACAATTTTGCCCCGATAGAAATAAAGAAGTTTCTTCCATCGGCAGGTAAGGCACCGGGTCCAGGGTAACCTCCGGCGCGGCGGGTAAAGTAACGAGCATCTCCTACATTATTTAAACCCGCTTTTAAATTTAAACCTTTACTGAATTTGTACGAAGCAGTTAAATCAGTTACACTGTACGATGGTATTAAACCCGTTTGACCGTTAGCAGAAGGCTGAATTGTATTATTAGCATCGCTAAACGATTCGCCTACGCTGCTCAATTGGGCAGTAAGCATAATGCCTTTGATACTAGCTGTAACACCACCACGAAATATATTGGAAGGTGCGTTCTCTACTTTTTTGCCATTCGTATTGGCATCTTTATGGTTGCTGCTGTACCGGGCATCGGTATAACTGTACGCGCTAAAAAAGGTTAAATCAAAACCGTTTACTGCCTTAAAGGCCCGGATAGGATTAAACTCCACATAGCTCTCAATTCCTTTACTGGTGCTGGCTCCTACGTTTGTAACCAGGCGGTAATTTTGACCATTTGGTGTAATGGTACCCACACGGTTATTGTACTGCAGGTAAAAAGCGCTTACATCAAACTGCAGGTACGATTTTACTTTTCCACGATAACCTAAATCAATATTGTAACCCCTTGCATCTTTCAGGTTGGGATCCACAACATCGGTTGTGGGTGGCGCCTGCAGGTTTGCAAACTGTATAGGGCGGTAGGCCTGGGCGTAGTTCGCATAAAATTCTGTTTCTTTGGTAAGATGGTATTCTGCTCCTACCCCACCTAATACAAAACTGCGACTGCGGGTAATGTTTTGGTATAATAGCTCACTGCCATCTGGAGCGAAACCTTTACGGCCTTCTGCCGATCCTTCAAGCCACTCGTAACGGATACCGGGTATAATTAACAATTTCTTCCCTACTCTAAAAATGTTTTCAGCAAAAGCAGCGGCATTGCGCGATTTAAAGGTTACATCCCGACCATATAAACCAATAACACTCATATCATAATTACTACCGGTGGTTCCTTTACCATCGGCCTGCCTGTAAGTAGCACCGGTATAATAACGCACCCCGCCCGAAAATGTATGGTTCATGGTACCTAAAGTATAATCCGTAATGATGCGGCTTTCCATAGCATAATTGCGATATTGGTCGGCATTTAAAACACGGTTATTATAATCTTTGGTTGCTGCATTTATACTGTCTTTAGTAGTAATGCTTTGCATAAAACCCACACTGTTACGGTCGCCTATTGTGGCGAACAATTTGGTATTCCAACGGGTTTTATCACTGAAGTTATATTTGGCAATCAGGGCTGGGGTGGTCCAGGTAATATCGAACCAATTACGGCCACGGTAACTTTTTTTTGCATCAGCATAAACCATTGAGTCTGGTAAGCCACCTGCTTGTTGGCTGCGAACATGTGAACGCATTAACTCCGCCGATAAACTAAACTTAGGAGAAAATTTATAGGTTACGGTACCAAAGCCTGAATTGGTAAAGTACTGGCTGTTTTGTCTCCAGCCATCACCATTGCGGTGATCAAAAAAACCGTAATAATGCACCTTACCGTTGTTTCCACCAATAGCATTAAAACTATTTACCATTTTATTACTACCCACCGTTTGCTGGGTTTCAAATTCAAACTTTTTTGTGATCTCGCTACCATTTCTTAAAATATAATTTACCAAACCGCCAAACTGTGGCCCGTATTGTAATGAGCCCTGGCCACGTACAATTTCAATACGTTGTACGGCCTGTAACTGTGGGTTGTAATAAGCTTCGGGATAGCCAAAAGGATCGGCAGAAATATCGTAACCATTTTGGCGAACGTTAAATTCCCAGCTTCTATTGGGGCTTAAACCACGTGCAGCAATACCAATCTGGGTACCGCTGGGGTCGCTTTCCCAAATATGAATACCCGGCACCTTTGCCAAAACCTGGCGCATGGTGTTGGTTACTACATTACCTTGTACATTGTCTAAAACAATCAGGGCATTTTTTTTACCGGCATAAATACTGGTTCCAACAATTTCGGGCATTTGCTGGTAATCGCTGGTACTTCCACGACCTACTACTGTAACATCTGGCAGGTTATCCTTTGCAGCCAGGGTATCTTTTTTTTCTGTTGTTTGTGCCATTACGGATGTTAAGCACCCAATTGCCACAAACATTAAAATAGTCTTCTTCATAATTTATTTCCGGTGAGGTGCAAAAATGCCCCCAAAACCAAAATAATCACTTACGGTATCAGGAAATGGACTAACGAAATGAGGAAAAACGGTCGCTTGACACCAAATTAGAAGGAGATTACAAATAGAAATAGCAGCAACGCTGTTGCAACATCGGCACTTAACCGTGTACTTCTTTATTATATTCCCATTTCCATCTTCTATGGCTCCACAAATAATTTGAAGGTTTGCGCCGGATAGATTCCTCTATTAAGTGGATCAGTTCTTTAGTAAGTTCTCCCTCGGCATAACTACGTGGATCTGTAGTTAACAATTGGAAATCAGCTTTATAGTAACCCCTTCTTTCTCTGTAAAAGTGTACAAAAACTACAGCATCGTTACTGGATTTGGTGCCTTTTTCGGGGCCGCTTAAAAACGGCACCATTTTTCCGAAAAAAGGCATCCAGTAAGCATATTTTGGATTACCCGGGTTTTGATCAGCCACCAGGGTTAGTGCATAACGCCCCCCGGCATAGGGCCTGAAGCTGCGGCGAAAAGTTGTTGCCGGTACAAATATGGCATTAAACCGCTGGCGAATGTGCAACATTAACCGGTCGAAAAGTTTGCTTTTCACCGGCATATACACCACCATATAAGGATATTTGCTTACCAACGATACCCCCAGGCTGCCAAACTCCCAGTTAAAAAAATGACCCGATAAAATCTGCACGTTTTTACCCGAAGCGTATAAATCATTTATGACTTCAATATTCGACGAAAACCTTTTATTGATTGTATTTGCCGATACCGAAAGCATTTTAATGGTTTCAATAAACGTATCCAGAAAGTTGTGGTAAAAATCCTTTGCAATGCGAAGTCGTTCCGCTTCAGTTTTCTCTGGAAATGCAATCAACAGGTTATTCATAACCACCTCCCTTCTATATCCGATTATATAATACAGCAACCCGTAAACCGCATCGCTTATAAAATATAAAACCTTCCAGGGCAAAAGAGAAAGCAGGTAAAGTAAACCGTAAACAATATAGTACATGAACGAGCTTTTAAATTCGCACCGAAATTAAGGTTCTGTTTAGGAATGTAAATTTTACGATCGGCATTTTGGATTTTTGTTACCCGGCAGGTAACAAGTATTGAGCTTTGGTTGCGTCGCACTCGTGTACGGCACCACGTTATTCAGCCCTTTTATTTAAAGTTACCTTACTGCTGCCTGTAGTTATAAAAGTACAAGAGTGCGAACCGCCAAAAGTCGGTCAGGCTGCAACAATGCCCAATTAATAACCTTAGCCGGGGCCAAAATTTTACAAAATTATATTTTCAATCAACTGATTTTTTTCAGGATGATCGGTATTAAAATGCAAGCCACGGCTTTCTTTACGAAAACCGGCTCCTTTTACAATAAGGTAACCTACAGAAATCAGGTTGCGCAATTCGCCAAGTTGTGGCGAAAGCGTTGTGGTGCGATACAATTCTTCCGTTTCGGCAAATAGAAGATCAAGGCGCATAGCAGCTCGTTTTAAACGAACATCGGTGCGTACAATGCCCACATAATCGCTCATAATGGATTGTAACTCCTTTAAACTTTGTGTAATTAATATCATTTCCTTCGGGTCGGTAGTGCCAATGTTGTTCCAGCCGGGTATACCTTCTTTAAATGAGCTGTTGTTTATTGCCTGTAAACTATCCAAATAGGCGCGGTTACTAAAAACCATCGCCTCCAGCAGGCTGTTGCTGGCCAGGCGGTTGGCGCCGTGCAAACCGGTACTGGCACATTCGCCGCAGGCATATAAATTTTTAATGGATGTTCGCGCCATTTCATCTGTTTTTATCCCGCCACAACTGTAATGGGCAGCAGGGGCTACCGGTATGGGCTCTTGCATAACATCAATGCCTATGCTCAAACACTTTTCGTAAATATTGGGAAAATGATGGATAAATTTTTCCCTATTCATGTGCGTGCAATCAAGGTACACGTGCTCGGTTCCGGCTATTTTCATTTCACTATCAATGGCACGAGCAACGATATCGCGGGGTGCAAGGTCTTTACGTTCATCGTATCGCTCCATAAATGCTACCCCATCTTTATCGCGTAAAATTCCACCATCGCCTCTTACCGCTTCGGTAATTAAAAACGAAGGGGACACACCCGGCTCGTACAGTGCAGTTGGGTGAAATTGAATAAATTCCATGTTTTCAATCCGGCCTTTAGCACGGTAAACCATGGCCACCCCATCGCCTGTTGCAATGGTTGGATTGGTGGTGGTGCGGTAAGCCTGTCCATTTCCGCCCGTTGCAAAAACGGTTATTTTAGATAGTACCGTTTCAATTTCGTTTGTCTGCTGGTTAAGCATGTACACCCCGTAACATTCAATATCGAGGGTGGATTTAGTAATTAAATAACCCAGGTGGTGCTGGGTTATAATATCCACTACAAAACAATGGTTTATAAGTTCAATATTGGGCAGGCTTTGCAATTTGGCAATTAAAGCACGTTCCATTTCCTGGCCTGTAATATCCTTATGATGCAATATGCGGTTTACACTATGGCCACCTTCTTTACCCAGGCTATAATCTCCATCAGGGTCTTTGTCAAACATTGCACCCCACTCAATAATTTCTCTTATTCTTTCCGGACCTTCTTTAACAACAATCTCTACAATTTTTTCGTTGCAAAGTCCATCTCCTGCTATCAAAGTATCTTCAATATGTTTTTGATAACTATCCGTTTCATCGTCCCAAACACCTGCAATACCGCCTTGTGCATACTTGGTATTGGTTTCATCGGAATGTGCTTTAGTAATTACAGTAACCTTAAGTTGAGGTTTTGCAGCAGCAATTTTTAAAGCATAGGTTAAACCCGCAATACCAGAACCAATTACAAGAAAATCTGTCTTCATGTAGGAGAATAGTTGAGAATTTGATGTTAACGAAACGCTTTTAATAAGCAGTAATAAATTTATAAAAGTTTATGTTACAAGCCAGGGTATTTCATGTCAACATCGTTGTAGCCTGACCGACCTTTGACGGTTCACTCACTTGTACTGAATCGCATTTTGCACCTTGTTAATGTTCAACTAATTCCGCCTGGTCTACCCATGCATTACTTTCCTTTAATAAACTAATCAACTCCGAAACGGCAATATCACTGTCAACGTTACGCTTCACCACTTCTTTGCCTTTGTATAATGTAATTTTCCCAACCCCACTGCCTACATAACCAAAGTCAGCATCGGCCATTTCGCCGGGCCCGTTAACAATACAACCCATAATGGCAATTTTTACGCCTTTCAGGTGATTGGTTACTGCCCTTATTTTAGCGGTGGTTTCCTGCAAGTCAAAAAGAGTACGGCCACACGATGGGCAAGAAATATATTCGGTTTTTGAAATGCGGGTACGGGTTGCCTGCAAAATTGTAAAGGCAGTACTATTTATAAATTGTTCCGTTGTTTGGTTGTTTAAATAATTTCTTCCCGAAGCGTTGGAAGCAGTAGCATGGTTTGCCGCACTGCTCATACCCAGGCTTAGGCCATCGCCAAAACCATCCAATAATAATGCACCACACTCTGTAGCGTAATGAACAAGGTGTTCGTCAGCAGTTTGCCAGTTACTATCGCAAATAATAACTACCGGGTTATTGATGTTACGGTTCATCAGCTCAATAAACATTCGGCGAACTGCGGGCATCGCATGCTTATTCATGCTGCTTAAACATATTACTACGTGCGGATTATTAGCTATTGCATCCAGGTGTGTAAAATTGTTTAACGTGATATCATCGTTAAAACAATCAACCATAACAAAGTTCAGCATATTGCTTTTTACACCTGAAGCAACAAAACCACTATCCTGAAAAATAGGAACATATTTAGATGAAGAGTTAAAACCATTTTCTTCTACAACCAATTGCTGCCACGTAGCGGGATAAACAATAATTTTTATGGTACCGGGTAAAGCAAAATCAATTACCTGGTTACCTGTAAAAATATAATCTGCCGCTGCATCACCAATATTCCATTTATCGTTTTTTGCATCGTAGGTATACCCAATGCTTTTTAAATGTTGAGGAGTTATGTTTTCAATTTTACTAAAATCTGCTATAACAACCGGCACTTGTTTTCCTCCAATATTTTGCACTTCAAAAGAGGGCCTGCGCTTATACTCAAAGGGAGAATAGGGTAATAGAGCAATATTAACAGAGGGAATATTTGAATGTTCTGTTCTGTTTGTATAACGCTTTACCAAATCGCGGCAAACAGGAATTTCAAACTCAGGATCCTCGGTTAATGAAACCCTGATGGTATCTCCAATACCATCTTCCAATAAGGTACCAATACCTGCCGCACTTTTTACGCGACCATCTTCACCATCACCGGCTTCAGTTACGCCCAGGTGTAAAGGATAACATTCGTTAAACTCTGCTTCCATTTGTTGAATAAGCAACCGGTACGCTTGCACCATAACCTGGGGGTTGCTGCTCTTCATACTGAGTATAATGTTGTGATAACTTTCTGCACGTGCAATGCGTAAAAACTCCATAGCACTTTCTACCATCCCCATTGGGGTATCGCCATAACGGCTCATGATGCGGTCGCTTAGGCTGCCATGGTTGGTACCAATACGCATAGCCGTTCCATACTCCTTACAAATTTTAACAAGTGGGGTAAACCGGTTGCGGATGCGGTCAATTTCTTCAGCATAATCCGCATCGGTATATTCAATAAACTCAAATTTCTTTTTATCAACGTAGTTGCCGGGGTTTACCCTCACTTTTTCAACAATACGTGCAGCAATTTCGGCGGCATTGGGGGTAAAATGTATATCGGCTATTAATGGTGTGGTATACCCACGCCTGTTTAATTCGTCTTTTATGTTACGGAGGTTTTCCGCTTCTTTTTTGCTGGGTGCGGTTATTCGCACTAACTCTGCACCAGCCTCAATACACCGGATGGACTGCTCTACAGTGGCAATGGTATCCATTGTATCGGTGGTGGTCATTGTTTGCACCCGTATAGGATTAAAGTTGCCCAACAACAAATCACCCACTTTTACCTGGCGTGTTGCCAGGCGTTGGTATGATGTAAGAGAATTACAATAGAGTTCCATAAAAAATACTTCAGTTAAAAAAACCTGCACATAGCAAGGGCACAAAAATAAAGTATTGTAACAAGTATGGTTGAGAGAATGTTGTTTGGCTTTTTGAAGGAAAGTTTAAAGTTTTAGAGTGAACCAAAGCGATAAAGCGTTTAAGAGGTACAGTTTATGGCTGCCTGGTGTACGAAAAGTACAAGAGAGTGACACAACAATGTTGGGGAAAAATCCAATGCCGGCGCAACAAAAAAAGACAGTACAAATAAATGCACTGTCTATACAAAATGAAATATTTATTAAAAACTTTAATTACCAACCAGGATTTTGAACCAGGTTGGGATTGGCCGTACGTGCCGGCTCCGGTATTGGGTAATAAATAATTTTTAGGATCCCATTTACGAACGAAATTATAGAGCCAGGTAACCTCTCCATAAGCGTCGTTTGACAACCGCTGGGAGTTGGTTAAACCATTTATGGCAGGTGACAATTAATATAGGTAACACCGGCAGGTGTTCCATCAATATTTAAATAAATATTGATAAAAGTGCGGATCAAACTGAAACGCATCCCTATGGTAGCACCTGCGGAAACCCCCGCAATATCTTCTATTATTTAAACCCAAATAACAACGGGAAAATAAAAGTCACAATTATTGTCCAGAGTGCATAAATAGGGAGGTAGCGGGTAATTGCGTATCCCACACGGCTAGTATCAGTCCTGGCAGAGAGAACCTTTATAAGTTGTACTGTCACCAGCAATAGGTTTATTAATATCAAAACATTTCCACCTAAAACGGCAGCCCTGTTGGGTGTAATGCCATATTGGGAAATACGAAAAAGTATAGCGGAGAGTGCTATGCCATTAACCACTATTGTAACTCCCGAAAGCAGAATAAGAATCCAAATTTCAATACGGCTTTTACCTGACCGGGACATTTCGGCTATAGAAAAGAAAATTAAGGCCATAACCCCAATCAGCAAAGCATTAAAAATTAATAGGAACTCCCGGTCGTTATAAGGGTCTTTACCCGAATAAATGATGGCAGTTAAATATATAACCAGCATTACTACTACCAAGGGACTGAAAATTTTTGCAATTACAGGTGAAACTTTGCCAACCAACTGAGGATTGGTTCGGGTGAGGTAGGTGCCTACTATGGGTGCAGCGGAAAGCCCGAATACAGCAACATAATCAAAATACCACTTTTCAATATTAAAGCCAATCAAGCTAAAAAGACCAATGGTTATTCCTGTTAGGATAGCGCCGGATATCAATATGAGCGTTGTCATCACAATCAGGTCGCCGTTATATCTTAAATAGTCAAGTCGTTTATTTTTGTTCTTGCTTACATGCCCGATAAAAGCAAATCCTAATACAGACCACAGGAAAAGAGGCAAATGAATGCACGATAGCAATAAAGTGTCGCTTTTACTAACATTGGGAAGTAGGTTTATAAAAAGCAATCCAACAATGCTTGCAACCGCAATAAAAACAATTTTACCAACTGATAATTTATTCTTCCATGCAAAGTATGCCGTCAAAGCCGGGAAAATGATAAATCCAATATTCCTGGTATAAAAAAAATTTTCATCGATGTTCAAAAATGCAGGCAGCTTTGCAATAACACCTGCTATCAGCGATGCAATAATAACAAACATTAAATCTTTATTACTTCCCCAGGATATTTCTTCCTTTTCAAAATTTAAGCGTTCATTCCAAAAGGCAGCCAGAGTGGTGTCATTTAAATCGGGATACAGATTATTAAACGCATTTTTAAAACCCTGTTTGTCTTCTCTGTACAGTTTTTCGAGTTTAACAGGATCGTTTACATTTAATAAAATTTCATTTTTCATAATGCATAAAGGTTAAGTGAATGAGATAGTTTTTGTTTGGGCTAATGAGTTATGTTTAAAAGAACTTTGTTATTCAAAGTACAAAGGCAAAAAAATATTTGTTTAGGTTTTTGTTGGTAATGTTTGCTTTACATAAAGTTGATTTTAGGAGTTTTTATTACTTCTGCGATTTTATAAGTTTTTCCAATATGCTGAGGTGGTCAGAAAACGCCTGTTTACCTCCTTTGGTCATCATGTACCTGGTGTTAGGCTTTCGTCCTACAAAAGATTTTTCTACCTCAATGAACTTTTCACCTTCCAATGCTTTAAGGTGACTTGCCAGATTACCATCCGTTACATCAAGATATTCCTTTAAAGTATTAAAATCAAGTTGCTCATTTACAGCCAGTGCCGACATAATGCCCAGCCTGATCCTGCTTTCAAATGCTTTATGCAGACTATTAATTGATATTGTCACTTGTTGTACTTAAAGTGTATATAAATGCCATAAAATATGTGGACAAATCCAAAACCTAGCGCCCAGAATAATAAACCAAATTCAATAAAGTATAAACTTAAAAGGCCTAAGACAATTTGCACAATGCCTAAAATTTTAACCACCTTGTAAGTAAAGTTGCCGGCATTATAAAGTGCCAACCCGTAAAATATTAATGTTAATGGGGCAATAAAAACAATCAATCCTTTAAATATGAAAATAAGAATCATCAGGCCACCTGCCACAAGAGGAACAGCCATATTAATAAGAAGCCGTTTTGATGTTGCGTTCCAAAGTTTTCCACCTTCTTTTTGAGCATTTTTATGGGAAAAGAATATAGCGGTACCTAGTGCTGCCAGCAACACAACTATGGCTAAAAAAATTACTTTGGATAAACCGGGCGATAAAACTTCAGCATCATCACTACGATAATTTATTTCACTGGGGTTATAATCAAAAAACCGGTAAGCTATAAAGGCACCGGTTAATGCATAAATTCCTGCCATTATACCTGCCCAGCCCGAAAGGGTCAGAAATTTGGACGAGCGCTCCATCATAGAGCGTATCTCCGAAATGTCCCGCATGTAATCTTGATCTGCTTTCATTAAAAGTACTTTGTATTTCAAAGTTAATAGAAAATTTCATTTTACCTGAAATTTCTTTTAAAATTTAAAAAGAAAAATAATGGAGCATTACACTTGAACCATTTAGAGGAAAGAATAAAAAATTAAAATTCTATAAATTAAAAAAGAGGGAACTCGAAAAGCTGGCGGCGGATTTATAGATTTAAAGCATTAACATATAAATACAAAAAGCAATTCACCTAACTATGAATTGCTAAAAAATTGAGATTAACCAACCAAATAAAAAAAGCCTGATTGCATTTCTACTCTTCCACATTTAGCTGCGACTCATTTTTTACATAAATAGCCGGCTTTCCCCTGTAAGTGGTAACCGCACCCACCACGCAAAATCTTTTATTGATCATCTTTTTTTCCGGATCAAAAGAAAAACGTTGTACCTCATTCTTTGGAAAAACCAGGGTCATGTTGTGGTTAGGATAGTCGGGGCCAATGTATAAGCGAATGGGAGCATCTTTACTTATATTCAGGTATCGGCCATAATTTACCCTATCGCAAAGGGTAACGGTTTTACCCATATAGTCCTTTATTTTAGCTGAGCCTATAGTATCCTGTGCAAGCGAAGCATTATAAAATGAACTTAACAGAAGAATTACGATTAATTTTTTCATACGTAGCTTTTTAATAATGTCTCAAAGACCACGCCATGCAAAACTTTTTATTACTTTAATTGAAAAATAAAAGGGAGAAAGATTTAAACCAATAAAGAAAAAAACGCGCAGCATTTTTACAAATTAAAGAGCCATTAGTCAACCTACATTCGCTGGTTTTACCAGTCTTTTTCAGGTACACCACCACCTTTATTTTTACTTTTTTGCAGGTCTTTTTGAATAGCCTTTTCTTCCTGGCGCAGGGCGTTCAGCATTTGTTCAGCCTGCTTCTTATTCAGGCTGCTTTTATTTTTTTTGGGTTCCTCCTTAGGGTCTTTCTTGTCATTATTTTTTTTCTTATCGTCCTTAGGATCAGGCTTTTGTTGTTGGTCCTTTTTCAATTCATTTAAAGCTTTCTGCAG
>JBBSJX010000029.1:0-17790 GCA_038256825.1 Chitinophagales bacterium | reverse complement strand
TTTAATGCCGGGCACGTAAACACTACAAAAAAAAAGCGGTAAAGGGGTTATAACTCAAAGTAAATTAGCAAAGAAAGTTTTTTAGCAGGCATTTGTTAGTTACTAAACATCGTTGTATCCTGATAGACCTTTGGCGGTTCATTCACTTGTACCTTTAAGTTCATTAAGCAATTTGCTTTCAAAATTTAATTGTATCGGGGTGGGTTGTTAAATAGCAGCGTCTAATGCCAGCCAGGTTTTGGGGCCTGCAATTCCATCCCCAACCATATTCCTGCTTCTTTGAAATTCCCGTAAGGCAGCTTCTGTTTTTGCGCCAAAATCGCCATCATCTTTTAATCCCAGCATCTTCTGCATTTTCTTTACAAAGTCCCCTTTCGATCCACGCCTTAAAGTGGGCCGGCCTTGTGGTGCCGTAGGAGTTACTGGCGGTTCAAAAGGTGGTATTAAGGTTGGGGGTTTCGCTGTTCCATTTAAAATGGAGGCCACTTCGTTTCTGAATGCAAACATGTCAAAACTGGGGTCTGGTTTGCGACCTTTGGGCAACGCATATTCTTTATGACCTACGCAGTAATCAGCCGGTTTGCCTATGTGTTTTAAAATAGCTGCAACCCCTCTTCTGTATGCTTCTAACTGAACTTCGGGCCAGGGAAAATCATTTGATCCTCCCGTGTTTTCTGCTTCTATCCCAATAAAATTGCTATTGCCATTTACCAGGCTTTTCCAAATTCCCTTACCGGCATGGTTACACCTTCCGGCGGCAATTATATAGTAGGTCCCATCGCGGCCAAGACCCAATTGCGATAAGGGACCAGGAAGTCCGGCTCGTCCATTTATCAAAACGTTCAGGCAGGGCATATTTCCTTTTCGTGGGCCTACCGTATGGTGGCATATTACACCCAATGTACGACCTACATCGCTACGTCCCCGGTCTTCCCAACCGGGAACCAACGAAATTTTTAATCCCGCATTTTTCAAAACTTCGGGTAACCAAATCAAAGAGTATGGCATATGAATATGAAATAAATTGTTAACCAACCCCTCCTTCCGATGGAGGTAAATCTTCATCTGATGTAAAATCATCCATCTCTACATCGCAGCCGTCCACACTGCTTTCCTCGTCCCTTGGTGTGGGCACTTCCAATACCCCGGGGTTATCTACAGGGCCATGTATCGCGGCCACCCCACCAGCAATTACAGGACGATGCAATTCGGCTTCTGCCTTAATAACCGGGGCTTTTGGCAATTGCCGGTCTTCGGAGCCCTCTTCAGGACTCTTTTCGGCCGGTTTTACCGTTGAGCGGATTACCATAACCTTGTTTAATAAATCAAACCAAAAGGAGGCTCCCATGGTTGCAGCAAAAGCTGTAATTAACCAGCCTAATATTGGGGCCAGAGCATTGTTCCAAAATCCCCCCGAATCCGCTTTGCGATAACTAACCCCCCATCCCTGTGACCATCCAATAGGTAACTTTAGTTCCTGCAATGCCTGTTTTGATTCTGTAAAATTCTTTGCCAAATAGTTGGTATCACTTGCCGCTTTCTCCGCCTGCTTAACAATAATACTACGAGCAGTATCATTAGTGTATAAATAATCGGCTATGGTTATTGCATTTATGTTGAGTGCGATGGCCAATGCCAAACCTACCCAAAAATTTATCCAATGGGTCGATCTTTTATACCAGCCTGAAACCCGGTCCATTGAGCTGTCGTACCAATTACCGATATTTTGAACTGCTACATTAAGGTCTCCTTCCGCAGTATCTATAGCGGTTAATAATACGCGTTGCACTGCAACATTTCTTATGTTTTGAATGTTCAGGCGGGCATTCTCTAAAGTTAATTTAGGCGATTGTGGATCGCTACTAACTTCGTCGGTTTCGGGGCCGCGGGCTGCTATATCTAATAAGGCTAATGCAAAATTTTTGGATGGAATATAGGAAGGCAGGTTTTTGCCATTTGCAAACATTCCCGGTTTTTTTGTATTAACATCGGCTTTATATTGCCGTAAAAAAATACCACTGATCAGCGGATGCTCATACAAACTTTTTGCAATCCCATTTGCATTTCTATCGTGGAGTAATTCTCTTATGCCAAACTCAAGATAGGCGGCCCGGGTTTTAAACCAGGCTTCAATTCCTTCGCGTATGGTTGAACAAATCATGCTCACCAACATGAAAACAAAAATGATCCCAATACCCACTTCCAGTATTTCAGAGCCAAACATATTATTAACCATTTAGCATGAAAAAAAATCAAACCTTTTATAAAAAATTACCCCGGTTTTTTAGAGCTTACAATTTGTAATAATGTTGCAGGTATTTTATTTATAAAATCAGGTAAGTACCTTAAAGATTGAAAGAACATTTTTTAAATGCAACCTTTTTGAAGTTTATTTTTTTAAACCAGCAATTGTTAATGGTAGATATATGCTTGTTTATAAAAAAGAAGATTTGGAGCTAAACGTGTGTAAATATTTCAGCTTTTGTTGCGTCGCACTCTTGTGCTTTGCAAACATTACTCAGCATTTTTAATGGGTGCCTTTAAAAGCAGGATGGAATTGTTGAAGGGTAGAGCGGAGAAAATCACGATCGAGGTGGGTGTATATTTCGGTAGTGGTAATGCTTTCGTGGCCCAGCATTTCCTGCACAGCCCTAAGGTCGGCACCACCTTCAACCAAATGGGTAGCAAATGAATGCCGGAAAGTATGTGGCGAAATGTTTTTAGTTATCCCTGCTTTTTTTGCGAGGTCTTTAATTATGTAAAAAATCATAATCCTCGATAGCAATTTGCCATGCTTGTTGAGGAATAAAAAATCTTCATATCCTTTTTTTATTGGTTGGTGTATCCTTATTTGTTCTTTATAAATTTTAATGTATTTGGTGGCATCACTTCCTATGGGCACCAGTCTTTCTTTATCACCCTTTCCTATCACTCTTATAAAATCTACATCTAAGTAAAGGCAACTTATTTTTAGGTTTACCACTTCGGTTACGCGGAGCCCGCAACTATACATGGTTTCTATAATGGCTTTGTTTCGCCCTCCTTCGGGTTTACTCAAATCAACCTGGTTGATGATATTTGTTATTTCATCGTAGCTTAATACATCGGGCAAGGTGCGTTTTAATTTTGGTGCTTCCAGCAAAACAGTTGTATCGGTGGTAATAATGTTTTCGATTAAGCAATATTTAAAAAAACTTTTGATACCTGAAATAATCCGCGCTTGCGAGCTGGCTGTCATCCCCAGTTCGCCAATAAACTTTATAAACTGCTGTAAAATTTTTAAATCAATACCGACGGGGTCCCGGGGTTGATCCGATGCCAATAAAAATTGAGTAAGCTTTTCAACATCTCTCAAATAGGCTTGAATGGAGTGATCACTTAATGATTTTTCCAGTTGCAGGTAAGCCTTAAATCCTTTTTTATATGAATCCCACATGTTTTATTGTTGCTGGTTATGAGCTGTTTTTTGTAAATGTATCCAATGGTAAATTTATGGTTGCGGAAAGTTTTGCAGTACAAGAGTGCGACGCAACGATGATAATTTACATTGCTGCGGTTGGGCTCACAATTAATAAAATATAATTTTCAAAAACTCGTTCTTGGATACCCATAGTTGTTGCAATTAAATTATGATTGAAAACCCGGGTAGCAAATTGCACTTATCCATTTAATAACCTGTTTAGCTGTATGGCGAATGTGCCTGTAGAATGATTAAACAATGTGTTGGGTAAATTGAGAGGGTCAGGTGGTATTAAATAATTATTTGTTAGTTTGTTGCCTATTGCTAATGCTTTATTGAATAATGGACCGATGAACCCCCACACAAATTCAGGCGCTTTTACCGGATCGGGGAATGGGCCAACTATTTTAACCGAAGATATTTTTGAGACCCTGTTTAAAGAACAGTTTGCACCATTGTGCGCCTTTTGCAAATTTAAATTTGGTATTGAAAATGAAGATTGTAAAGAAGTAGTGCATTCGGCATTTGTGCGATTATGGGAAAACCGAAGCCAGATAGTAGAAATAGTTTCGGTTAAAGCGTACCTATATAAGATAGTTTCCAATATTGTAATAGACCAGCTACGGCACCAAAAGGTGACCGAGCAATATAGCGCCGCGGTTGCCAATACCACATTATCTGATACACACAGTTATGATAGGCACGATTTCAAAAACCTTCAGAAAGATATAGACCTTGCCATTGCAGAACTACCCGCCCAAATGAGAGCGGTATTTATTTTAAGCAGGTACGAAGGATTAAAGTACAGAGAAATAGCAGAGCAACTAGGCATTAGCATTAAAACAGTTGAAACGCAGATGGGGCGTGCATTACACAAGCTAAAACAAAAATTGGCCAGGTATCTTTTGATGTTTTTGTTGCTATGGATATGTACCGGATAATTTTTTTTAATTATTTGTAGGGGTAAAGTTTTCGATAAACGTATAACATTCAACCAATGGATTTAACCAACGATATGGATAACCTGTTAGTTTCTTATATTTTAAAAGAAACTACAAATGAACAGAATGAAGTAGTGGAAACCTGGATAGCCGAGAATGCTGCTCAAACCCAACACTACAACGAGTTGGTAAATTTTGTAAAACTGGTTGGAGTAAACAGTTATTTTTATGAGGTTGATATTGAGACGGAATGGCAAAGAATGGAGCGGTTTATTAAACCTAATGCCTTGGCTGATAAAGCAGCACCGGGAGAAATTATTGAAATGGTATCCTTTGAAAAAGTTCATCGGTTGAGGATACGCAGATGGTGGGTTGCTACCGCTGTAGCTGCTTCGGTTATTTTTTTAGCAGGCTTGGGATGGTGGGCTTTTAACGATGGCTATAAAGCAGAAAAGGCTGTTGTTGCTAATAATAAACTACCTGATACCTCAGGGGCTTCTTTAAACCTGAAGCACGAAATTAATATGTTAGCCACAGTAAGGCGAATTGTATTAGAAGACGGATCTGTAGTAATGCTCGAACCTAAAAGTATCCTTTCGTATCACCAACCGTTTATTAATGGTGTAAGAAATATTTCGCTGGTAGGCGGTGCCACATTTAAGGTTTTTAAAGATAAAATGCATCCGTTTACCGTAACGGGCGGCGGATTGCAAACAACCGCTTTAGGTACACAATTTTGGGTTAGTGCATACAGTAACGATGAAACGATTAAGGTGCGGTTATTAGAAGGAAAGGTAGTGGTGAAATCGGTTGCCAATACTTCAAAAAAAATGGATAAGGATTATTACTTAATACCGGGGCAGGAGTTAGTTTACTATAAAAGAACCAGCATGGTAAAGATTAGTAAGTTTATTACTGGTACAGCCACAAATGAACTGAAACCTGATGGTAAATCTTTTAAAGATGAGTTAACCATTACTATGGGTGACAAAGGAAATTGGTTCATGTTTAATAATCAATCGCTCAGCCAGGTATTCGATCAATTAGCAGTGATGTTTAATGCTGACATCAGGTATAATAAGGAAGATGTGAGGAAGCTTTATTTTATTGGAAAATTCAATAAAACAGATTCGCTGCCAAACATACTGCAGCAAATAACCAGCATTAATAACCTTAAACTTAAAAAAGATAAGGATACCTATTACATTACGCGATAAGTGCAGCGTAAATGAACGATTAATACAGGTTAAAAAGTAATTGCCACTACCTGTACATAAAACCACAAATAATACCATGTATAAAACAACTTCCGGGTTCTTAAAAATTTAATCAACATTTATTTTAGGCAAATAGGTTGCAGTAACTCCACTGCTATAAACATGTTGATTAACTAATGTTAATCAGCATGACGTCCAAATTATGCTTTGTAATATTTAAATGAACCATTGTTATTTACAACCTTTTTTTATTAATCATCTAATACTTTTTCTTACAATCAAAATTGCTGTCGTATGAATGTTTATCGTTACAAACATCGAATTTTTCGTTGGCTTGTTTGTCTGCTACTGTTGGTGCCAGCCATTACTGGTGTGGCCCAAAATAATACCAGCCTTATAAAAGGTATGGTTCAAAATACCAACAACGATCCTGTTGGCGGTGTATCAGTTATTTTACGTAATACCAAAACTAATTTTACCCTGGGTACCAGTTCCGATAGCCTTGGGGGATTTTCGTTTGCCCGCATTCCTGCCGGTGGCCCTTACAGTTTTACGTTTTCTAACATTGGTTTCGAAACACAAACCTTATCGGGTTACAATGTAAAAAGTAATATCACCCTTTCGCTCATTGTGAAATTGGTTGGTACTTCTGCTTCTTTAGACCAGGTAGTGGTAGTTGGTTATGGCTCGCAAAAAAAGAGCGATATCATCAGTTCCGTTACATCTGTAGCGCCCACTAAAATGACTAAAAATGCAACGCTTGATGTTGGTGAGATGCTACGTGGTAAAGCTGCCGGCGTTATGGTTACTACAGGTGATGCCGGCCCCGGCGGTACATCCAATATTTTAATAAGGGGAAGGAGTTCAATTACAGCCGGCAATGCGCCACTTGTAATTGCTGATGGTGTACCCATCGGTGCCATCAACGACATTAATCCAAATGATATTGAGTCGGTTGAAATTTTAAAAGATGCCGCCGCCCAGGCTATTTATGGTGCCCGTGCATCTAATGGTGTTATATTAATTACTACCAAGCGCGGTAAAGCAGGCCGCTTAACCGTTAACTACAATGTTTATGCAGGCATACAAAATGCTAAAAGAAATTTTGATGTGTATACCGGACCTGAGTTTGCCCAGCTAAAAAGAGAAGCAGACAGGGCCGTAAACAAAAATATATTACGTGCCGATGGAGTCATTTTTAGTGCAGAAGAATTAGCTGCTATAGCAGAAAATCGGTCAATCGATTGGACAAAGGAAGTGTTGAAAAATGCTTCTATCCAAAACCATGACCTTAGCTTTTCGGCCGGAAACGATAAAACTAAATTGTATGTTGGTACCAACGTCCAGGATATGACGGGTATAGTGCCCACTACCAATATTAAAAAAGCCACTTTACGCGCCAACATCGACCAGGTGTTAACGCCATGGTTAAAAGCGGGATTAAATACCTCTTTCCAGATATCTAACGCAAACGATCCCGACGTGAGTGGAATGGTACGCCAGGTAGTTACAGCTTCTCCTTTAGGTAATATCTACAATGCCGATGGGTCATTTAATGTGCGGCCGGGCGGCAATCAGGAGAGCTTCAATCCTTTACTAGATCTTAGCGAAACCAGTAACCGGAAAACAAACCGTAACGATATTTTAAACCTGTTCTTCGATATCAGCCCTTTAAAAGGCTTTAATAATCGTATTAGCGCAAGCCGACGTTCGTGGAATAATAAAGAACTGTATTACGCTACCAAAAGATCGCAAAACGGATTTGCAACAGGATATGGTAACGGTAATATTTTATACAGGGAAAATGTGCAGTGGCAGGTAGAAAATATTACTACCTACGACAAAAAGTTTGGTAGCCATAATCTGAACCTGACTACTGTTGCCAGTGTTAATGAGCAAAATTATTATGAGTTTTCAAATTCATCATCCATAATACCTAACGATATATTGGGCGTTTATGGCCTTGAGTCCGCTTTGAAAAACATCCCAAACATTGGGGGTAACAAACGCAGGCTTGTTTCGGGGGTGGCTCGTGTTCAATACGATTTTGCTTCTAAATATTATGCTACCCTTAGTGCTCGTGCTGATGGTTCGTCAGTGTTTGGAACCGAAAACAAGTGGGGCTATTTTCCCGCTATTGCTGTGGGTTGGAACATCTACAAAGAAGCATTCATGGCTCCTTTTCCGCAAATTAATAACCTGAAACTTCGTGCCAGCTATGGTAGTGTTGGTAATGAAGGTATATCGCCCTACGGTAGTTTAAGTTTGGCCAACCAGAGAGATTACCTTTTTGGTGCAGACCGTATATCAGGTTATGCACCGGGCAGCAGCTTATCTAATCCTAAATTAAAATGGGAAACTTCAACCACATTAAATACTGCTTTGGATTTTGGCTTGTTTAATAATCGTTTAAGCGGTACCGTTGAATATTATATTACCCGCACTACAGATCTTTTGGTTAACCGCCAGTTAAATGCCTCAATCGGTTATTCAAGTATGAGAGATAATATAGGTGAAGTAGAGAATAGGGGTCTTGAGGTTTCAATTGATGCCATCCCGGTACGATCTAAAAACCTTACAGTACAAACAGGTTTAATTTTTTCAAGAAACAGAAACTCCATTATTAGTTTATATGGCGATTTAAATGGCGACGGTATACAGGATAATGATGTAGCTAATAACTGGTTTATCGGGATGCCGATTGAAGTATACAAGCAGCCTAAATACTTAGGTGTATGGCAAGGTCAGGAAGTTTATCCCGGTTCTGCCTTTAACCCAACAACAGGCAAGTGGGAAATCGCTGGTAGCCAGGCTCCCATTGGTACCGATAAAGAAACCGGCCAACCTTTAAAAGATCCTTTTACAGGAAAGGCACCTGTGCCAGGTACTGTTAAGTTAGAAGATATAAACAAAGACGGTAAAATCAATACTGATGACAACTACCTGACTTCAAAATATCCTGATTGGATGGGTTCTTTCAACCTGGGAGTTATTTACAAAAACTTCGACTTCAACGTAGACATCTATACGCTGCAGGGCATCACCAGGAACAACCTTTACTTATATGATTATACTTATGGTGGTGACCTTCGCGGAAATAGAAATGGTTTAAAAGTAGACTACTGGACGCCCGAAAACCCGGCAAGTATCTATCCTCAACCCAATGCAGGTTCTTCGCCTCCGGGTATGACTAACCTGGGCTTGCAGGATGCATCGTTCTGGAGATTACAAAATGTTACATTGGGTTATACACTTCCCGCCAGTTTATTATCAAAAATGAAAATGAGCAATCTGCGTATTTATGTAACCGGTCAAAACCTTATCACTGTTACCGATTATAAGTCCTACAGCCCTGAACAGGACCTGTCGGCCTATCCTACAACACGAAATTTGATTGTAGGCTTAAAGCTGGGATTATAAACTAAAACGATTATTGAATGCGTGGGCACAATGCCTGCATAAATATGAAAGAAATGAAAAATTTAAGTAAGATAATGATGATGTTGTCAGGGATCGTTTTCCTTAACACCTCGTGTAAAAAGTGGCTGGCCGAAGAAAACTTTACGCAAATCGGATCGGATGTTATTTATACCACAGAAGAAGGATTGAAAGTAGGTTTGGGCGCACTGTACAACCTGCAGCGTGCTTATGAAAGGGTTACTGATGCCAATTACGGAAACCTGTGGTTGTATAGCGCCGATGACCTGGGAAATGTTCGTACCTATAATGATGCTCAGATCTATCGGGCAAACATGAATGCCCAGGCAATGCCCAAAGAAAAATGGACCTCGGGCTATCAGTTAATTGATCGTTCCAGTGCTATTATTACCAGGTCAAGGGATATTAGTTTTAGAAACGAAACAGAAAAAAACCGGTTGGTTGCAGCGGCAAAGGTTATAAGGGCCATGACCTATCTTAAAATCTGGCAATTGTACGACAACATCCTTATAGACACCATACCTACCGATAATAAGAACGCTTTCGAGCCGATGGTTTATAAACCCGCAGCTAAAGAGGATGTTTTAAACCTGATAAATTTTGATCTTGATTTTGCAATTGCCAATTTGCCTTACCTGGCTAAACCCGGCCAGATAAACCAGGGACTTGCACGCCATTTAAGGGCACAGGTAGCAGCATGGCAGGGCGACTGGGCCACAATGGCCGCACAAACTGATGAGGTGATCAATAAAGGCGGATTTAGCCTGCAACCCATTGATAAGGTGTTTGCCCAGGAGGTTAACCATAAAGAGGCGATTTACACTTACCAGTTTGATGAGGTACTCGGCGGCAACGATGCGCTGTCTGGTGGAGGATCTCATGCATTGAGCGCTTTGTTTACTGCACGGTATTATGAAATACCCGGAGGCTATATGATTGAAGACAATAACTGGGGAGGTAATACTTATGCATGGACAACACCCAACGATTATTTGAAGAGCCTTTTTAACCCGGACCCGGTAACAGGTAAAACACCTGACAAACGTTACACCAGTTATTTCTATCCTGATACTATAATCAGTAATAATCCAAAGTCGCCGCAATATGGTCTTCCTATTCCTAAAAACAAGTATCCTGATAATTACCGCCAATACCACTGGAGCGTAATGAAGTACCGCGACTTTAGTAAGCCTGACGGAAGGGCTGCCAGTTATAAAGATGTAATTGCTTACCGCCTTGCCGAAACGTACCTGCTAGGTGCTGAAGCTCATTGGAGGTTAAGTGGTGATCCTGCTGATCCAACAGCTCTTTTGTATATTAATAAAGTTCGCCAACGGGCAGGCATGCCAGATTTAACCATACTAGATCAACAAACCATATTAGATGAGTCGGCCCGGGAGTTGAATTTTGAAGGTGGTCGTTGGTTTTTGTTAAAAAGAATGGGAGTACTGGTGAGCCAGGTTAATAAGTACCATACTTATGGAAGTGCCCGTACCAACCAGGTTATTATGCCCATGCAGCCGTTTCAGGTGCGTTGGCCTATACCCCAGGATCAGATAGACCTGATGGCACCAACCTTTCCTCAAAATCAAGGATATTAATGTTCTACCCGGACCATACATCCTATGTAAAAGGTCCGGGTATTTTTTTTCATTTCACACTTTAATACCATATGAAAAAAGTTTTTATCGCGTCCACCGCATTGCTGTTATTTTTTACTTCCTGCTCCAAACAGCAAAGTGTTCCCTTAAGTTCACCGCCACCTGCTGCACCACCGGTTACACCCCCGGCAACGCCGGCAGATACCAGTTTATACAAAATGGTATCCTTTCCCGTGGGGGCATCGCTGGGCGTAAGTTTAATGAAAAACAATACCAGCTATAGTGGCATTGTAACCAAAGAGTACAACAGTATAACGGCCGAAAATGCCATGAAGTTTGGTGCGCTGCATCCCTCAGAAAATACCTATAGCTGGGATGATGCAGACTACCTGGTTACGTACGCACAAAACAATAACAAGCGGGTGCATGGCCATACACTTAACTGGTATACTTCACTACCTGCATGGGTTGCCAATTTTGCTGGTGATTCCACTGCGTGGGAAAACATGCTCAAGAATCATATTCAAACTGTAGTAACGCATTTTAAAGGCAAAGTAGTAAGCTGGGATGTGGTAAATGAATACTTTAACGATGATGGTACAGTGCGTAATAGTATTTGGGTTCAGAAGTTAGGCAGGGATTATATAGCCCGTTGCTTTCAGTATGCCCGTCAGGCCGATCCTGCAGCCATTTTGTTTTACAACGATTATGGCAATGAATATAGTTCCGCCAAGCGTACAGCCATCTTAAACATGATATCAGACTTTAAGGCAAGAAATATTCCTATTGATGGTATAGGTATGCAAATGCACATGACTGTAGGGCAAACCGATGCAAACATAGCCTCCGCTATTAATTCGGCTGCGGCAACTGGTTTAAAGGTGCATATTTCTGAATTGGATATACGCTTGAATGCCAATAAGGATGCCGTGTTCCCTTTTACCACCACACTGGCAAACAACCAGTCGGCTAAATACGAGTTTGTGTTTAAAACTTTTAAATCCATACCTGTTGCACAACAATTCGGCATTACTACCTGGAACGTTACCGATGCCGATTCGTGGATACCCGGCTGGCAGGGAGCACCAGATTATCCATTGCCTTTCGATAAAAATTATCAACGTAAAGATGCTTACCGTGGTATTATTAAAGGTGCTAAGTAATTGTAAGTAATACAGCAATCTTATATCTTCTTAACCCATCAATTATTTGCACTTTAAAATGGAACAGCTTAAACGCTATTCATAAAGTTTTAATGAAATGAATAATATGTTTTTAAAAAATATCGTCATTGGCCTGTGGGTAGTTTTACCTGTTTTCACCAAAGCTTTGCTGGCACAATCAGCAGCCGAGTATACCTTAAAGGTTGAGGCTATGGTGCCCAACAGCGAAAAGAAAACATATGGCCAGTGGAAACAATACCCGACCCGTACACTGCAAACACTACAAGGGTTTACGCCTAAAAAAGTAAAACTGGATGCATATGGTGGACGGACAGATAATACGCTCGCAGCCACAGGTTTTTTCAGGGCCGAAAAAGTAAATGACAGGTGGTGGATCGTAGATCCTATTGGTCATCCTATGATAAACATTGGATTGAATAATGTAGCCACTGCAGCCAGCGACAGCAGTCGTAGCTTAATGCAAGCCCGGTATGGCAACCTCACCAATTGGGCTAAACAAACCAGTAGCTTGATGAATGATCTGGGTTATAATAATTTTGGCGCCTGGAGTGATAATGAAACCATCGCACCATTATTAAACAAGCAACCCCGTAAATTTTCCTATACCATCATCAAAAATTTTATGAGTGATTATGGTAAAAAAAAGGGGGGCACTTTCCAAATGTCGGGCCACACGGGCTATCCCGACAACACCATTTTTGTGTTTGACAAAGCCTTTGAAGCCTGGTGCGATGAATATGCGAAACAACTGGCAGTTTATAAAAATGATCCATTGTTGTTTGGCTACTTCAGCGACAACGAAATGCCTTTTCAAAAGCTTTCTTTAGATCGCTACCTGGCTAAGAAAGACACTACCGACGAAGGTTACCAGGCCGCCTCCAAATGGCTACGCAACAAAGGAATGGCGGTTGCCAACATTACCGATAAGGAGCGAAACGAATTTTTAGGAGTGATGGCAGAACAATATTATTCCGTTGTTAGCAAGGCTATCAAAAAACAGGATCCTAACCATCTATACCTCGGCAGCCGGTTTCACAGTTACGAAAAGAAAGTACCTGAAGTATTTGCCGCCGCAGGAAAATATGTAGATGTGATAGCTGTAAACTACTACCGGGAATGGACGCCCTTACCGGAAGATGTAACCAATTGGGAAGCATGGAGCGGCCGACCCTTCATTATTACCGAATGGTATACCAAAGGCGAAGATAGCGGCATGCCCAACTACTCAGGCGCCGGCTGGATTGTGCACACGCAGAAAGACCGTGGCAACTTTTATCAGAACTTTACCCTGGCATTATTGGAAAGTAAAAACTGCGTTGGCTTTCATTGGTTTAAATACCATGACAATGACCCCAGCAACCTGAAAACGGACCCCAGTAACCGCGATGCAAATAAGGGTATTGTAACACTGGGCTATAAGCCTTATGTGGATCTTACCAATAAAATGAAAGAGCTAAATACCAATGTATACAGCCTGGCTGATTTTTTTGACAAGAGAAATAAAGGTTCAAATGCCAGCAACGGCAATTAATTTAACACGCTAAATAACAATAGTATTTATTAACACGGTACCAGCATCATATCATTGAGCATCATCGTTGCGTCGCAATCCTTTCATCTTAAGTGCAGGTAGCATCCAGCTAATGTAGTTCACAAAAACTACCAGATACAGGAATAATTTATTAAGAATTATAAACTAATTAAAGCATTATCATGTTCAATAAAAAAATGATTAAAGCTGCAGCATTGTTGTTTTGCCTGGCTTTTTTTTATACCGTGCAATCGCAACCGCCTGTAACTAAAATAGGCGTATTTGAGCAGTTTACCGATATCGGAGCACCAAAAATATCAGGGTCTGCCAGTTACCACGAACCCTCACAAACATATTTTTTAACAGGCTCAGGATCCAATATCTGGTTTGGTGTTGACAGCTTTGCTTTTTTAAGTAAAAAAATGTCGGGAGATTTTATATTGCAAACACAATTCCGGTTTATTGGGCAAGGACATGAATTGCATCGTAAAGCCGGTTTGATGATACGCAGTGCCGCCACTACCAATTCCCCGGTAATTGCCTGCACTGTACATGGGGATGGATTAACCTCTTTTCAATACCGTACAACAGCCGGTAGCAATATGAAGGAAATTAAATTTGCTTCCAAAGGTGCTGATGTGTTGCAGCTTGAGAAAAAAGGTAATACCTACACCATGTCGGTTGCACATTTTGGCGAGGTATATATTGAGGAACAACTAAACGACATAGACCTGGGCAACGATTTACTGGCTGGCTTGTTTATTTGTTCGCACAGCAATGCCTTTGCCGAAGAAGCCGGGTTTGTTAATACAAAAATATTTAACACGGCTCCCGATAGCCTGGTACAATACAAAAACTATATAGGCAGTGCTTTGGAAACAATGGACGTAACTACGGGCCAGCGTAAAGTGGTTTCCTATGCTGCTGGCTCTATCCAGGCGCCTAACTGGACACCTGATGGCAAAACCCTGATATACAACGCTTCGGGAAAGCTTTATGCTTTCGATTTAAGCAGCAGGGTTGCTAAAGTTATCAATACCGGTTTTGCCATTAAAAATAACAACGATCATGTTTTAACGGCCGATGGAAAACAAATTGGCATCAGCCACCAACCTGCCGAAACGGGGGGTAAATCAGTTGTGTACACAGTGCCTGTTGCCGGTGGAGTTCCTAAAAGAATTACAGACAAAAGTCCGTCATACCTTCATGGCTGGTCGCCCGATAATAATTTTCTGTTGTATACCGCAGAGCGCAATGGCGATTTTGATATTTACAAAATTTCAAAAGATGGTGGAAAAGAAATTCAGCTTACCCATACCAAAGGCCTGGATGATGGTTCAGCGTATGCTCCCGATGGAAAATATATTTATTTCTGTAGTACCCGCAGCGGCAGAATGCAGGTTTGGCGCATGGATGCGGATGGTAAAAATCAAACACAGCTCACCTTTGATGAAATGAACAATTGGTTTCCGCATATTTCTCCCGATAATAAAACCATTGTGTTCACTTCGTTTTCAAAAGACGTACCTGCCGACCAGCACCCATTTTATAAGAAAGTTTATTTGCGCAGCATGGCTGTTAGTGGTGGTGCAATAAAAGTAATAGCGTATCTGTATGGTGGACAAGGTACCATGAATGTACCTGGTTGGTCGCCCGACAGCAAGAAGATTGCTTTTGTAAGCAATGGCACTTTTTAGTATCAATTATAAGACGAACAATTATTTTTAAAGGATAATTTTATTGTTATGAAAAGGTTTGTTTATTGCTTTCTTTCATTTTTATTACCAGCTTTTGTAGGTGTTGATGCATTTGCCCAGAAGGCTGTTAAAACCAGGCAGCCAGTCATCATCATCGGCCTGAATGCCTACTCCTTCAACGACCTGTTAACCGCTAAGGATACCCGCGACAAACAAAACCTGTACACCTTGTTTAACATGATGGATTGGGCAGCCGATCATCACATAAAAGCTGTAGATCTTACTGGTTATTATTTTCCCGGCTACCCCGAAGTACCATCGGATGAATACATCCAAAAAATAAAAGACAAGGCAAAACAACGTGGCCTGGTGATTACCGGTACAGGCATCCGAAACAACTTTGCCAACCCCGATGCTGCTGCCCGTGCCGCCGATGTAGAGGTGGCTAAAAAGTGGATAGTAGTAGCGCAGAAACTGGGTGCACCGGTGCTAAGGTTGTTTGCAGGTGAAATACCTAAAGGATACGAAAACAAATGGGATGAAGTGGCAGGCTGGATGATAGACTGCTACAAACAGGTAGCAGCTACCGGTGCACAATATGGTGTAAAGATCGGCATTCAAAATCATGGCGATATGCTGAAGACCGCCGACCAATGTATTGTTGTATTGAAGGGCGTTAATTCACCATGGGCCGGGCTGATTGTTGATACCGGCAACTTTGCTACGGCGGATCCTTATGTTGATATTGAAGCAGTGGTACCCTATGCCATTAACTGGCAGGTTAAGGAAAGCGCTTTTGGTATGTTAAGCGAGGTGCGTACCGATTTTACCCGGCTGATGCAAATACTAAAACGACAAGGTTATAAAGGATATCTGCCGATTGAAACCCTGCTGGTAAGAGGCAGGCCGTACGATCCGTTTGCGTTGGTACCGGCTTTGGTGAACGATTTGGAAGTGGCGAGGGATAAGGTGTTTAAATAATGTAAAGGAGCATGGATTTGTTTTGATAGAGAATGGGAACACGGATAACACGGATTGAATGGATTTAGACAGAAGGAAAGGAATTTTTAAATAGAGAAATGGAACACGGATGACACGGATTTGGAAGGGTGTTTAGGTGGAGATTAATGATTAAAACGATTGTTATTAAATCCAAATTATCGGTGGCATGCGTGCTTTAATTAATGAAGTAAATGGTTGAATAAAGATATACCGTACACGCTGTGCGACGCAACGGCTGCTGCCAATAGTGCTGCTGCCGGGTTCATAATAAACCACCCAAAAACCTCATTCTTTTTTATTAATTGATTTTATATGACGCAGGTATTGAAAAAGTATTTAGTAACGGTTTTTCTGTTGTTGGTATGTACCATTACGGCTCCTGCTCAAATGCCCGACTGGCCTAAAAGGGATCTCCTTGCATTAAAGGAAATACGCACGGCAGCCAGCAATGTGCTTGTGCTTTATTTTTTAGGTCCGGGTATGAATGATGTAAATACTGCTGCCGGAAAATGGGTGGTGAACGGGCAGCAACTGCAGGCGATACACCAATGGAGTACACCCAACTGGAGCGGTGTGGATTTTGGATATGAACACCATATTTATCTTCCCCTATCGCAGCCACTTGCCCAGGGAAAGCAATACACTGTTGCCACGCCCTACGGCGATACTACCTTTACGTTTGACGCAAATAACATTTTTTGCGAATCAATAAAAACCAATCAAAGTGGTTACAGCGCCCTGTCTAAAGTTCGCTATGCCAACCTGGCCATTTGGCTGGGTACGGGTGGTGCCAAAGCGATAGAAGTAGGTCTTCCACCCTATGAAGTATATGATGAAGCCACGGGAAAGTTGGTAACAAAAGGGATGCTAACAAGCCGGGGCAAAAGCGACCACTCCGGCGATTTTGTTTATCGTATAGATCTGTCGAAGGTGCCCGAAGGTGGGCCATACAAAGTGGTGGTTAAAGGCTATGGCGCCTCGTATCCATTTGGTGTGGGCGGCAATTTTACCAAAAAACTGGCCTATACTTCGTTCAGGGGTTTGCTGCACGAGCGCTGTGGCATAGAGCAAAAGCAACCTTATTTTGACCATAATATCAGGGAGCGTTGTCACCCCACGGTATACCTTACCAACTCGCCGGTAAAAGAGGCAAAAGTGGACATTGCACCAACTGATAACATTATTAAAACCTTTGGCGGCTATCACGATGCAGGCGATGCCGACAGACAGGATCATCACATGATTGCGCCTATGGTGTTGCTAACGTATTACGATATGTTTCCGCAATACTTTACCGACAAACAATACAACATTCCCGACAAGTTTGATGCAGACCATAACCCCATTGGCCAGGGCAACGGCATACCCGATGTAATTGATGAAGCCGAATGGGGCACCGCTATTTTTGAAATATTGCAGGAGGAAAATGGCGGCGTACGGTCGGGCACCGAACGCAATGGTTATCCCAAAGATGGGGTAACGCTGGATAAGGATACGGATCAGTATGCCGCCTTTCGTGTAGGTAAAAACTCTTCAGCAATTGCCGCTGGATTGTTTACGCACCTTGCAAGGTTATTACAACCCTACAACGCCCAACGGTTTGCCCAACTGCAACAGCGGGGCGAAAAAGCCTGGGCCTTAGCAGGCGACTCTGCCTTGCCCGCTCACCAGTTGTATTATTACATTCAGTATTACCTGCTGACAGGTAACAAAGCAGCG
>JBBSJX010000028.1:0-17831 GCA_038256825.1 Chitinophagales bacterium | reverse complement strand
TATCCTACATCAAAAAATCCTACATCATACATCTCTCTATATCCTACATCAAAAAATCCTACATCATACATCTCTCTATATCCTACATCAAAAAATCATACATCCTACATCCTAAATCCTACAATTCTTAAATCCAAAACCCAGATGGATAGAATAACATTGCAAAGCAGAACGAAGCAATTTCATATTGATGTTATTAAACTTTGTCAAAATTTACCAAAAAATGCGGCCGGGTTTGAAATTGCAAAACAGTTAATCAGATCAGCAGGATCCGTTGGATCAAATTACCGTGCAACTGCAAGAGCCAAATCAAATGCTGATTTTATTTATAAAATTGAAATAGTTTTAGAAGAAGCAGACGAGAGCTTATATTGGTTAGAAATAATAAGAGATGCAGATTTATATCAATGTCCTGAGTGTGACCGCCTGATAATTGAAGCAAACGAATTAACTGCAATTTTCGCAGCGACAGATAAAACGCTTAAAGCAAAAAAAAGCTGAATAAATTTCTGATGTATGATTTCTGATGTATGATTTTTTGATTTCTGATTTTAGTCAATTATATATCCTACATCAAAAAATCCTACATCATACATTCTCTAAATCATACATCATACATCTCTCTATAGCCTACATCAAAAAATCCTACATCCTATATTTCTTATATCCTACATCAAAAAATCATACATCATACATTCTCTACATCATAAATCCAAAAATCATACATCTCTTATGTACTTACAACGCAGAAACCGCATACTTCGTGCAACACCGGCCATACGCAGCCTGGTTGCCGAAACAATTATAACACCCAACGATTTTATAGCTCCACTTTTTATTGATGAAGGGGAAAATATTAAAACCGAAATTGCTTCTATGCCCGGTTATTACCGTAACAGTCTTGACAATACCGTTAAAGAGGTTAAGGAACTATGGAGCCTGGGCATTAAATGCGTATTGCTTTTTATTAAGTGTAAGGATGAGGGGAAAGACAATACCGGAAAAGAAGCCTGGAACAAAAACGGGCTGATGCAACGCAGTATAAAAGCCATAAAAGATGCGGTGCCCGAAAAGTATGTTATGACGGATGTTGCTTTAGATCCTTACTCGTCGTATGGGCATGATGGTATTGTGAAAAATGGTGAAATAGTAAATGATGAAACGGTGGAAGCATTAGTAAAAATGAGCATTAGTCATGCCGAGGCAGGGGTTGATATGGTGGCACCGAGCGATATGATGGATGGCCGCATTGGAGCCATTCGCGAAGGGTTGGAAAAAAGTGGATTTACCAAAGTGGGAATCATGGCGTATAGCGCAAAATATGCTTCGTGTTTTTATGGCCCCTTTCGCGATGCCTTAGATAGCGCACCGGGATTTGGTGATAAAAAAACTTACCAGATGGATTATGCAAACCGTAACGAAGCAATAAAAGAAGCACTGATGGATGTGGAGGAAGGGGCTGACATTGTTATGGTAAAGCCCGGGTTGCCTTATTTGGATATTGTGCGTGAAGTAAAAAATGCAGTGGAAGTTCCGGTAAGTGTGTACAACATCAGTGGCGAATATGCCATGATTAAAGCTGCTGCACAAAGGGGCTGGATAGATGAAAACAAAGCAATCATCGAAACCCTTACCAGCTTTAAGCGTGCCGGCGCCGATTTAATTGCAACTTATTTTGCAAAAGATGCTGCAAGGTTATTATCGTAGAACCAGTGTTTAAAATTTTAAGACCAGCACTGGTTTTTCATAGGATCATCGTTGCAGACTTGACCGACTTTCGGCGGTTCGGAAGCACTTTGTCCCCAGTACAAATGGCAGCATTTCCAAAAACGGTTTTATTAAGTTCCAATAATTGCTAAAACTTGCAATCAAATAATTTTGATCATGATAGATAATAGTATTCAACTTTTTAAACGAGCGCAACAATCTATTCCCGGTGGAGTAAATTCACCGGTTCGGGCATTTAAAAGTGTGGGCGGTACGCCCATCTTTATTAAAAAAGCAAAGGGTGCTTATTTATACGATGTTGATGGTAATAAATACATTGATTATATTGCCTCGTGGGGTCCTATGATATTAGGTCACGCATACGAGCCCACGGTTAAAGCCATCCAGGAATATGCTGAATATTCCACATCCTACGGAGCACCAACGGAACTTGAAATTGAAATGGCGGAACTCATTATTAGCATGGTTCCCAATGTTGATTTAATTCGTATGGTTAGTAGCGGCACCGAAGCCTGTATGAGTGCTTTGCGATTAGCCCGTGGTTATACCGGTCGCAATAAAGTAATAAAATTTGAAGGACATTACCACGGTCATGCCGATAGCTTTTTAGTAAAAGCAGGAAGTGGGATGGCAACTTTTAATATTCAAACGGTACCCGGTGTAACAGCAGGAGTAGCAAATGATACACTTACCTGCGCGTATAACGACCTGGAGGCAGTTAAAAAATTAGTAGCCGAACACAAAGGTGCTATAGCTGCCATCATAACCGAACCTGTTGCCGGCAATATGGGTTGCGTTTTACCCCAACCCGGTTTTTTAGAAGGTTTAAGGCAAATATGTGATGAGGAAGGAATTGTTTTAATTTTTGACGAAGTAATGACCGGCTTTAGATTGGGAATGGGTGGTGCCCAGGAAAAATTAGGAATAAATGCCGACCTGGTGACCTATGGAAAAGTAATTGGTGCAGGCATGCCCGTTGGTGCCTTTGGTGGTAAAAAAGAAATAATGCAACACATTGCTCCATTAGGAAATGTTTACCAGGCGGGCACGTTAAGTGGTAACCCTATTGCAATGATTGCAGGTTATACTTTGCTGAAAGAACTAAAAGAAAATTCTGCCATTTATACTGAGTTGGAGGAAAAAACAATTTACCTCCGTAATGGACTGGATGCTGTTTTGAAAGAATGGGGACAGCCATATGTCATCAATCAATTTGGGTCGATGATCAGTGTGCATTTTAGCGAACAACCGGTTACTGATTTTGCCACCGCTGCCGCAGCCAATAATGATCGGTTTAAGTTGTTTTTTCATGCAATGCTAAAGCGCGGTATTTACCTGCCGCCATCGGCATTTGAAAGTTATTTTTTAAATAACGCTTTAACCTACCAGGACCTTGATGAAACGAGTAGTGCAGCAAAAAATGCTTTGAAAGAAATTTAGATAAAAAGAAGAAGGCGTTTGATCAACCGCCTTCTTCTTTTATTATATGTTCCATTATCTTAAAAGTAATTCGCAGGGTTTTAAACCAGTATGCTTTTTAAACGCTGTAGAAAAATGTGAAATGGATGAATAGCCTAGCAATGCCGATACATCGGTAACGCTCAAACCCTTTTCGTATAAAAGGTATTTGGCATGTTCCATGCGTTGTTGCTGGTAAAAATCAAATATGGTGGTGCCGAATATTTCTTTAAAACCTTTTTTTAAGTAACACTCATTAATAGCCACCTTGCGGCTTAGTTCTTTAATTGTAATAGGGTCGCCTATATGTTTTAGTAAAATGTCCCTCGCATTTAAAATCTTTTCCCGGTCCAGGTCGTTGCTAAGAAACTTGCACGAAAATCCTTGTTCTTTTTCGTCAACCAAACACTCAATGCTGTATAAAAGCAATTCGTGTATTTTGGCATTCACGTAAATGTTTTCGAGGCTGCCATCATAGCTGTGGTTTATTAAACTGTCCAAAACATTACGCTTGCGCCCACAAACTGGGAATATTTTGGTAAACGATGAAGGATGCTTAAATGCCAGAACCTCATCTTTACGGTTACTTAATTTTACATTATGGGTAAACTGGCTTAAAAAGCTACTTGTAAAGTGGAAGGTAAAAACATCAACTGTTTGTAAAGTGCCGCTGCAGGCATTAGTGGGTTGCCCGCTGCATTTTAAGCAGTTTTTTTCTTCGCAGTAACGGTTGCCAATACTGCAATAACGTAGTTCAAGGTAATTTTTTTCGGGCCGGGTAGCGTGAAAATGATATACCATCATCCCGGTATCGTCGGCAGCAAGGTCGTTTTGAGCGTAATACCTTTTTATATTATATTGAATTGAACCCGGAATAGTTTGTTCCAAATTAAATAAAAGATCCATGGAAGGGTCTACAATATCCTGGGTAGCAAATTTTAATATATCGAGTGGTTTTAACATTGCGCTGCAAATTTAATGTATAAACACCGGGCTTCACGTTTTGAACAGCCAGGATAAGAGATTTTACAATTTTATTACTTTAATTCCTATGCATCGAGTTGAATTTGACGGCTCGTTTTATAAAGTATGCCGTTGCATATATTAATGACTTTGGGAGGTAGCGTATGATTGCTTAAAAGATTATGCTTATGGTTTTTTTTAATAGTTTGATGGTGTTTCTTGTGTAAAATTGAAAGGAGGTGATAAAAGATGCCCTGGAATTTAATGTACAAGAGTGCGACGCAACAATGTTGCCTGCTGTTTCTTATGCTGGTATCCAAATAAAAAAAGTACCGGAAATAGGTAGATTAAAAATTTAGCAGCATTACAATATTCAGGTTTGTTGTTCATTTTGCTGATCGTCCTTTTCCTTATTTATTTTTTCCTTTCTTTGCCGGGCAAATAATTTATAATGATTAAAAAGAAGATTGCTTTTTTAACAGGTGGTTACAGCGGCGAAGCGGTAATTAGTTATAAAAGCGCTATTACAATTGAAAATAACCTGGATAGTGAAAAATATGATGTTTATAAAATTGACATCCACCCAACCGGTTGGTGGCACGAAGATGAGGATGGTAATGAGGTTGCTGTAGATAAAAATGATTTTTCGATTACGGTTAATGCGGGTAAAATAACTTTTGATGCAGTACTGATTGGCATACACGGCACACCGGGCGAAGATGGAAAACTACAAGGCTATTTTGACATGCTAAAAATACCTTACACCAGTTGCGATGCAGCAACATCGGCCTTAACTTTTAATAAAAGGTATACGGTTGCGGTTGCTTCTTTTGGGGGTATTAATGTTGCAAAATCCATCCATCTTTTTAAATACAATGCCCCCAGGGCCGAAGATATTTTGAACACCCTGGAGTTACCGGTTTTTGTAAAACCCAATAATGGTGGCAGCAGTATTGGTATTAGCAAGGTGAACGAAAAAGAAGTTTTACAGGAGGCTTTAGACAAGGCTTTTAACGAGGACGAGCAGGTGCTGGTTGAAGAATTTATTAAGGGTAGAGAGTTTACCATTGGTGTATTTAAAAGCAAAGGCGATATTATTACACTGCCCATAACAGAGGTGATTAGTAAAAAAGATTTTTTTGATTACGAGGCAAAATATGTTGCCGGTTTTAGCGAAGAAGTAACGCCTGCAAATGTTGAGGAAGCTATTGCCGATAAAATCCGAATGGCTGCAAAAAGGGTGTACGAAATATTAAATTGCCGTGGTATTGTAAGAATAGATTTTATTTACAATGCCGATAAACAAGCGCCTTATATGTTGGAAGTAAATACGGTGCCGGGCCAAAGCGAAGCCAGTATTGTACCGCAGCAGGTTAAAGCAATGGGTTGGACCCTCAAGTACTTTTATTCGGCGTTAATTGAGGAATGTTTCGATTATTAATTATTTTCATTTAGAAATTACAAATAGTGTTTAAATTTTTAACGCACAAACCGCTTTGGGTTAATCTGGTTGCTTTTATATTAATTGCATCGCTGCTTATTTTAGTAGGGTTTGGTTCATTGGAATATATTACGAAGCATGGCAAATATGAAAGAGTGCCTTCAATAGTTGGAAAAAATGTTGATGAGGCGAGGCGTTTACTGGAGGCTAAAGGCTTTGAAGTAGAAATTCAGGACTCTATTTATATTGATACCGTACCCAAGCTAGCCGTTGTAAAACAGTCGCCCGAAGGGGAGGCTATGGTAAAAGTAAATCGCACGGTTTATTTAACGGTAAACCGGTCGCAACCACCTTTGGTTGAAATGCCCAACCTTGTTGGCTTTTCTATTCGCAATGCCGAAATGTATTTGGAGAACCTTGGTTTGCACATAGGTGATACCACCTTTAGGCCCGACATTGCAAAAAATGCGGTGTTGGAACAATTGTATAATGGCAAACCCATACCATCTGGTACAAAAATTTTTATGGGTAGTGCAATAAGTTTTGTTTTGGGCGATGGTATAGGTGAGGAAGAAATGCGGGTGCCTGAATTGGTGGGCCTCACCTTAACCGAAGCTAAAATTCAGTTGCGCATGATGGGCATAAACTTTACGCCCGTGCCCGATGTGGGCGTAACCGACACGGATAATGCCTATGTATATCGACAAAATCCTGAACAGTACACAACGTTTGGTAGTGGACAACGTCAACCCAATCGTATAAAAGCCGGTCAAAACGTTGATGTGTGGCTAAGTGTTGAAAAACCTGTAGTAGACACCTCAGCAATTGAAATTGACCCTGTCAATTAATTATAAAAACTCAAAAAAATGAATACTATAACAGTTTATCAGTTAAAGGCACGTATGGATGCCGGGGAAAAATTAAACTTGCTGGATGTTAGGGAAGATAGCGAACGTGCCGACTTTCATATTGGTGGCACCCATTACCGCCTGCGCCGCATTCAGGATATGGAAGTGGAAGAAATTGAAAATTTAAAAGGCGAGGAAGTACTTTGTTACTGCCGCTCGGGTAACCGCAGCCAGATGGCCTGCCTTATGTTGGAACACATGGGCTTTAAAAACACTACCAATGTTGCTGGTGGCATATTGGACTGGAAAGAAAAATTTGGCGATCAACAACCTGCAGAAAACTAATTTACAACTGTTGTTGGTTATTAATATTTTTTGGAACCAGGCATAGTGCTGCTATGATTCTTTACTTGCGTCGCACTCTTGTACCGCAGTTTTTTAAGCAACAACTAAGGGTCTGTAATAACAACTAAGGTTAAAATAAAAAACAAGAGGGCTGAAAATTTCAGCCCTCTTGTTTTTTATTCAAAACTTATAATTAGCCCTAAAGCTTACAGTTTAATATTTACCCCCAGCATAAAGTTTGTACCTGCCATTGGGTAATAAAAGTTTTCGGAGGTTTGTGCGCCGTTAGATACATAACTGAAGGTATAACCATTAGGTGCATACATTTTATTAAAAACATTATTTACCTGCCCAATAATCCTCCATTCTTTAAACAGTTTGTTTTTCAATACATAGTTTAAGCTGGCATCCTGCACATAGTAAGGGTTAAGGCTGCGGTTTTTATCCTGTGTATTATCCAGGTATTGGCGGCCAACATATTTACTTGTTAAACTTATTGTAGTATTGGTAAATGGTAAAATGTTCAGCGTTGCACCACCTACGATTGAAGGAGAGAAAGAAATGTCTGATTTTTTGTGGTTTACTTCCAGTTGTTTGCCGGTATCATAGTCATCAATATATTCAGTAAACCTTTTAATTTTATTTCTGCTTAAGGCAAGGTTTCCAGTAATATTTAAAGCCGGAGTTATACTTGCCATACCCTGTAACTCAATACCTAATCTATAACTCTCCGGAATATTTTCTCTTGTGTAAGCACCCACATCATTCACCTTACCGGTTAATACCAGTTGGTTGTGGTAATTCATGTAATAAAAGTTGGCGCCATACGAATACTGTTGCCGGCGCTTTTCAACGCCCAGTTCAATATTGTGAAGGCTTTCGTGTATAGGTTGTTGTATTGTACTTGCTTCAAAATCATCACGGTTGGGTTCCTTGTTACCCACAGCATAGCTTATGTAAGCTTGCCAGGCATTTTTGGTATAGGTAAGTCCTGCTTTTGGATTAATAAAATTAAAAGTGCGATCTACCCTAACTGATGGATTGTTTCTAAAACCATCCATGCGGTGCCTTACACTTCGGTATTGCAAATCACCAAAAGCTTCCAGGTTTTTATTAAGCGTCCGTTGCCATTTTGCATAAAAGTTTACATCGGTTTTTAGCGCATCAAAAATGTAATACCTGTAATCTTTGGGAATGCCCACGTTTGCCCAAATAACTTTACCGTAGTGCTTGCCATCGTAACGGTTCCACCCTCCACCAAATGTCAACTGGTCTTTATTAGTCTTATACTGCAATGAGAAAATCTGGCCATAATAATAATTGTCTAACCATAATTGCCTTACCAAATCTGTAGTGGCTACGGGTGTACCACCAAATACAGGTGGTGTTAAACCATATTTGGTAAATTTTTGATTGGCCTTATATTGCTCATAGTATCCTTTGCCCCTGGTTAAAAACACCGCGGTGTTAAACGAAAGTTTGGTGTTGAAAGCATGGTTAAAAAACAATTGGTAATGGTCCTGCTGGTAATTGTCTGTTTCGTTATCATAGGGCAATCCTGGTTTTTCGTTTCCTGCGGAGTTGTACGTTCTGTTTGTTTTTAATAAACCTTCCGAAACGCCGTTCCATGCCTGGTAGGTTTTTTCTTTACCTGAAATGATATTAAATCGCAGGCTGGATTTATCGTTTACATAAGCCGTAGAAAGATAAAAGGAACCCAGGTATGTTGAAGCCCTGTCAACATATCCATCACTGGTAATACGGCTTAGCCTGGCATCAATGGTAAAATGGTTGCCTAATATACCTGAGCCTGCTTTCACCGTATTTTTCCAGGTATTGAACGAACCATAACTATTATTTAGTTCGCCATAAGCTGTTGGGTTAAACTCGTTGGTACTTAAATTAAGTGATGCCCCAAAGGCACCAGCACCGTTTGAAGAAGTGCCTACACCACGCTGTATCTGAATGCTGTTAAGTGAAGACGTAATATCTGGCAAATCAACAAAATAACTTCCCTGGCTTTCGGGGTCGTTATAGGGAATACCGTTCATGGTAACGTTTATTCTCGATCCATCACTGCCCCGAATACGCAAGCCGGTATATCCTACTCCATTTCCTGCATCAGAATTTACAACAACCGATGGGGTCTGATCCAGTATAAAGGGTAAGTCGCGGCCCAGGTTTTGGTTTTCGATATACTGTTTATTCAGGTTTGTTTTTGTAAAAGGCGCTTTTGCCCCGGCCCTGAGCGATTTTAATTCCAATGGTTCAAGAAAATAGGCATTCTGCTCCATTGTAATTTCAACGTTGGTAATAGGTTCCTTAACAATTACATGCATTGTTTTATTTTGCATGCTAATGTGTTGGGCAATTACATCAAATGCCCCCCCGGTTTTTAGTTTAATTTCAAACTGCCCATTTGAGCCGGTGGTGCCATTAGCAACTACTACCTTGTTTTTAACCAGGCTTATGTTTACAGCCTCTATAGGTTGTTTTAAATGTAAATTGATAACATTGCCTTTAATGGTATACTGTGCGGATGCAGACAGTGTCAGGCCAAATACAATCATTGTTCCCAAAATTTTTCTCATTTCACTTTTTTTAAAAAAATTAATATTGGGAACAGGGACATGCGGTGCAGGAGGGGACAATAAAAAGTTGTAACACCTTCCCTTCGCAGGAATTACCCTGTTCAGGTTCAACGGGTTTATTCTCAGCCTTCAGTAATGAAAGCACCCCGGGATATTGAAGTTTGACTTCAATGTGAAAGCAAAAATACAGGGGAAAAATTTAAACGTAGCTGTAACTTTTTAAACCTAACTCCGTTTAACAACTAAATTATCTGCAATGAAAAAGATTTTTATATTGGCTTTGTCGGTTTGTGCGGTGTTTAATGTGCAGGCACAGCAAGTTATTTATGATGAAAATGCTGAAATAAGAACGGTTCCAGATTTTATTGGTGTAGAAGTGTCGGGCACTATATCGTTATACTTAAGCCAGGGAACGGAAAATGCAGTGGCTATTAGCGCAGGTGATGCCCAATATAACAACAAAATAAAAACCGAAGTTGATAATGGCATTTTAAAAATTTCGGTTGATGGCGGCTTTTGGAATGGAATGGGATGGTCGAACCGAAAATTGAAAGCATATGTTTCTATTATTAATGCCAGCAAATTGCATTTGTCGGGGGCATCATTAACCACTATTAATGGTGTTTTAACTTCTGATGCTTTAAAAATTGATCTGTCAGGTGCGAGTGAAGTAAGAGGAGCCTTAAATGTAAAACAGCTTAACGTAGATTTAAGCGGTGCATCGGTGGGTAAGTTAACAGGTAATGCCGGAAGTGCTTCCATAGATGCAAGCGGTGCCAGTAAGCTTTCTGCTTATGAATTAATTGCAGAGCAATGTAAAGCAGATGCTTCCGGTGCATCCAGTGTTCGCATAAGTGTAAAAAATGCTTTTAACGCATCAGCCAGTGGAGGATCTAATGTTTATTACAAGGGTAATCCTACTAATATAAGTGTTAATAGTAGTGCGGGTGCCAGTATAAAAAAGCGGGTTGATAATGGCGATTAATTAAATAAAAAAATCTTTCAAAATAATGTAGGACCGTATGGTGTGTACCCTTATCTTTGCAATCCAAATCGCGAAGTAGAGCAGCGGTAGCTCGTCGGGCTCATAACCCGAAGGTCGGGGGTTCGAACCCTCCCTTCGCAACTTTTAAAGGACTTTCACCAGAAGGTCCTTTTTTTGTATTGATAAAAATCGAAGTATATATTAAATGTTGTGTATTAAAAATTGAATAACAAATTATTCATTGGTTTTCCAATCAATCTTGATTTGTTTACAAGAAATAGACATTCGTTGGGCTCCTATCCGCCAGCTGGCGGACGGGGGTTCGAACTCTCCCTTCGCAACTTTTAAAAAGGACTTTCACCAGAAGGTCCTTTTTTTATGTCCTAATTCCTCTTTGTAATTTTAAATAATTGTTGCTTTTTGCTTTACCGTACAAGTGTGCGACGCAAGAATGCTTAGTAAAATTGTAATGTTTGCTCCATAAAAAAAACCCCTGTAATATTTGCGTGTTTAAATACCAGCAAACATTACAGAGGTTATTAATTAAAGCTATTTATTCAGGCCAGTATTGCCTCTGTTTGTTTTTCTGCCTTGAATGCTTCTCTTGATTTTAAACCAAGTAGTTGAAACATTGCATTATCGTCGTCGAAAGCCGGGTTGGGAGTTGTAAGTAATTTGTCGCCGGCAAAAATGGAATTGGCACCAGCCATAAAACATAGTGCTTGCTCTGCCACACTCATATCATTTCGGCCGGCACTTAAGCGTACCATGGTTTTAGGCATTAATATTCTGGCAGTAGCAATCATGCGCACCATATCCCATATATCGGCTTTTTTATTGTTTTGCAGCGGGGTGCCCTCAATTGGTACCAATGCATTTATAGGCACACTTTCCGGGTGTTGTGGTAAGGTTGATAAAGTATGTAACATGGCAATCCGGTCTTCGTGCTTTTCGCCTAAACCAATTATGCCTCCACTGCATACACTTATGCCTGCCTTGCGAACATTTCCCAGTGTTTTTAAGCGGTCGTTGTAGGTGCGGGTGGTAATGATATCACTATAATGATCTTCGGATGTGTCGAGGTTATGATTGTAGGCATACAAACCCGCATTGTGCAGTTTAGCCGCCTGCTCTTCGGTTAACATGCCCATTGTGCAGCAAACTTCCATTCCCATTTCATTAACGCCCTGTACCATTTCAAGCACCCGATCAAAGTCGCGGTTGTCTCTAACTTCGCGCCAGGCTGCTCCCATGCAAAAGCGGGTTGAGCCAGCATTTTTTGCTTTTTCGGCATAGGCAAGCACCTCTTCTTTTTTCATTAGCGCCTGAACATCCAGGCCGGTATTGTAGCGGGCGGCTTGTGGACAATAAGCGCAATCCTCCGGGCATCCGCCTGTTTTAATGCTTAACAAAGTGCAGACCTGTACTTCACCAGTATCGTTGTACTCCCGGTGAATGGTTGCTGCCTTAAAAATTAATTCTAAAAGTGGGATGTTGTATATTTTTGAAATCTCTTGTATTGTCCAGTTATTGCGCAGTTGACTCATGGATTTTCAATTTTTATAAGGCTAAAATGTGGGGTATAAGTTTGAAAGGCGAATATAGTTAAATACGAGGTGGGCAAAAAATAAGCTGGTTGTACCTTATGAGCAGTTTACAAAAGAATTTAAAGCAATTAAGCTGCTGCCATTTGAGGTTGTTTGTAGCGTGAATAGAATAACGTAATTACAAAAGGGCTAAGTTCCCAGTAATAGATGTGCATAATAAAAAAATCAGCAACCAGGAAACCTATAAAGCTTACGAGGATCCAGTTATCCAACTTTTTTGTAACAAACCCCGCTAAAAAAAATAATTCTACTAAAACTCCTCCCAGGTAAATTATATAACTAATGGTGGGGTTTTGAATAAGCCAGTAAAATACTTTTGAATCGAAGTGCCGGGTTGAGGATACTAAAAGTTCTTTATGCTGGTATAATAAAACTCCGCTCATCTGGTCGATATTAAAAAGGCCTCCTTGTACAATTTTCCAAATGCCGGCCGAACCAAAAATGAATAGAAAAAAATAGCGAAGGCTGTGCAATATAAAATAAAAACCAGGCAAAGTGATTACAATAAAGAGGAAAGGGAACAGTAACCAGGCCAGGTAACTTTCAATTGAATTGGTTGGGAAAAGTGTATAGCATTGAATATATACCCAGTTAACTAACAGCATTAATACGGCAGCCGCTATCCCTGTTTTTTTGGAATTTTTAGAAGCCAGTAAGTACCAAATGGGCATGCTATAAAAAATAATATCGAAAAGTATACAACCGGTTGGATTGTTTATCAGCCATTGATGCAGGCCCGTTTCCATAATAGCCCAGCTAAAAACATCCAGCTTGTTTTTAAATACTATGGGTTGAACCTGGTACAGAAATAATCCATTCCACCACTTGAATAGCATTAATGAATAAAAAAAGACAAAAAACAAAACTATTATTTGTCTTTTATGATCGTTGGTTAGGGACATAAATCTCGTAATAGTTTTATGTTTTGAGTAAGTCGCAAACGACCATTAAAATAGGTGTATTCGCGTTGAACAATACTTAGCTGGTTTATTGGTTGACTAATATGTTTAGACAGGTACGCCTGATACCATTTTTCGAAAATGGGGTAATTGCAATTTGAAAGAAATTTGCTTGAATTAGGATTTAAATGGACCCTGTTAAAAAGGCGTTGAATGTTTGTATGATAAAGCTGGTTACTGGCATTAATTGAGCTGTAATATTTTACCGGCTGTAAAATAAGATCGCGTTGCCAGGGATTGAATTTTTCTTCTTTCAATTGTTTTCCGTTTATCCATATTTCCCAAACGTAATAGGTGGGTTTGGGATCTAATACAGCGCTATACATGCCATAATGAAAAAAAGGTGCTGCAACCATTCCTCTTTTAAAATTGATAAACAATTGAATTAGCGAAAAAGCCACTACCAATATGAAAATGGGCTTATTGTTTTTATATAGTTGTTTTAGAAACATGCAATTGTATAAAGCATAGTTACCAATTTATTTGTTTCGCTGTATTTAAATACAATATTTAAGTAATGCTAAGAAGATAAACCAGTTTATATGTTATGATAAACGAAACCTTTACCATTTAAATATTCAGGCATTAATATTACACTTAGCTACGACAGTAATAATTTTTTAAGAAGGAAGAAAGATGCTAAAAAACAAAAGGGTGAAGGATTAGACCTTCACCCTTGAACGGGAAATATCACCCGCTTGTAAAATGTCGTTTGTTAAAACGACAATCAAAAAGAATTTTGAATTACTAAGCTACAATTTCTCGCAACGCGATACAAAATTTAGCTTAATTATTTATACACATAACCTGATTAGCTATACGTGCATCTTTTCTTTTTTAGCTAACAGTTCTTCTACGGTTTCTTCATATGCTTCATCAGGAACACAGCAATCAACCGGGCAAACGGCTGCACATTGTGGTTCTTCATGAAAGCCCTGGCATTCGGTACATTTGTTTGGAGTAATATAATAGGTATCTACTGATACAGGCTCCATTCTCTGACTAGCATCAACAACTGTTCCATCTAACAAGGTAAAACTTCCTTTTACTGCTGTTCCATCAGTAATGGCCCACTCTACACCGCCTTCATAAATGGCGGTATTTGGACATTCGGGCTCACAAGCCCCACAGTTTATACATTCCTCAGTTATTTTTATTGCCATATTGTTGGGTTTTTTAAGAAGTTTATCAATGTACTTTTGTCCCGCAAAAATAAGGTCCAAACATGATTTTACAACATCGAATTGATTTGCTGGTTCAACTAGGTAAATATATGGATGAAAATGGTACAGATTGGCAGCAAGCTAAAGAAAAAGCCTCTGTTGCAAATCCCTGGTTTGTGCCTGAATTTATTGAACAGGCATCTACAACCATTAGCGAACAATATTTACAAAAGCAATCTTTGGAAGCATGGGCCCGGCATTATAAAATTCCCGATGAAAATAGCCGGCCGGTAGTGGTTGGTTTGGTAATGGCAGGAAACATTCCGATGGTTGGATTTCACGATATGCTTTCCATTTTTATTTCAGGACACAAACAGGTTATTAAACTATCGGGTAAGGATGAAGTATTGATTAAACACCTGGTTAACCAAATGGCAGAGTGGGATCCATCCGTTGTAAATTTTGTATCGTTTGCAGAAACATTAAAAAATTGTGACGCTTATATTGCTACAGGTAGCAATAATTCAAGCAGGTACTTTGACTATTATTTTGGAAAGTTCCCAAACATTATTCGCAGAAACAGAACCAGTATTGCAATTATAAATGGATATGAAAACGAAGTTGATTTGGAAAGACTGGCAGATGATATTCAAATGTATTTTGGGTTGGGTTGCAGAAACGTTACCAAACTGTACGTACCCGAACAATATAATTTTGAGCCTTTGCTCAAAGCCTTAAATAAGTATGATCATTTTGGTGATTTTCACAAGTACCGCCACAACTACGATTACCAGTTAGCCTTACTCATGATGGGAAATGTTTATTATATGACCAATGGTACCATCCTACTGGTAAAAGATCCAACTTTTTTTACTGCGGTTAGCAGGGTTAATTATGAAGAGTACACCAATAAACAACAATTGCTGATTGAACTAAAGCAACATTCAGATGTTCAATGTATAGTTGAAAGCAATACTGTTCCTTTTGGTAAAGCTCAGCAACCAACATTATTTGACTATGCCGATGGGGTGGATACTATGAAATTTCTTACCAGTTTTTAAAGCTTATGGTGTGCAAGTTTCAGCTAAGTTGTACCTTTAAGATCGCTTTTCTAATACTCATTTTATAATGGAAAATTTGAACCTAAACATTAGTTTGACTTCCACATTTTCCGGCTATTACTTAATTACGATAACCTTCGTCAAACATTTGTTAAATGGGATTACATTAAAACGTGTAATTAATTACATTCATTAGTTTGCTATTAGTAGGCACAAATTTTGACCTTTTATAAAAAACTATTTAAACTTATAACGGATGAAACTAAAAAGCATTATTCTAGTTGTTTTTATCAGTGCTTCTACCGCCCTTCTAAGTGTTTGGGGATTTACTGAGTACCAGGATCGACAAACGGTTGGCATTCAGCAGGAAGGCAGATTGCCTGTGAATTATGCTGGCTTTTTCGATTCGCCTCCGCCCGCCGGAGCAATTGATTTTACTGCCGCATCAACTTCGGCTACACCTGCAGTAGTGCACATAAAAACAAGAACCAAAGCACGCCAGGTTACCAATAATATTCCTAGAGGGCGTAACCCGTTTTCGGATTTATTTGGCGATGATTTTGGTGATCTTTTTAACGGTCCCCGTTCGCAAACTATACCGGAACAGCGGGCAAGCGGAAGTGGGGTATTAATAAGTAACGATGGTTACATTGTTACAAATAACCACGTAATTGATGGAGCCGATGTAATAGACGTTACCCTCAACAGTAAAAAGTCATATAAAGCAACCGTTGTTGGAGCAGATCCCAGCACCGATATTGCCGTACTTAAAATTGAAGGAAGTAGCTTTCCCTATATTATTTATGGTAATAGCGACGATGTAAAATTAGGTCAGTGGGTATTAGCCGTTGGCTATCCCCTTACACTTGATGTTACCGTTACTGCCGGAATTATCAGCGCTAAAGCCCGTTCTATTGGTATAAACCGCAGGCAAAGCGAAACCCCAATAGAAAGTTTTTTACAAACCGATGCGGCCGTTAACCCCGGCAACAGTGGCGGTGCATTAATTAATCCCGAAGGACAACTTATAGGAATTAATTCTGCCATTGCATCGCCTACAGGAAGTTATGCCGGTTACTCTTACGCAATACCGGTTAATATTGTAAAAAAGATCGTGAACGACCTGGTTAAGTTTGGTACTGTACAAAGGGCATACCTGGGCATAACCTACCAAACCGATAATCTAACGGAAGAACAGAAAAAGGAAATCGGGTTCATTGAAGGTGTAGGTGTATTTGTATCAGATGTGCCTGCTGGCGGCGCCGCAAATTCAGCGGGCATTAAGAAAGGCGATATTATAAATAAAATAAATGGGGTGCTGGTAACCAGTGGCCCCGAAATGGTAGAGCAGGTTACCCGTTACAAACCCGGCGATAAAATTACTCTTACCTATGTTAGGGCAGGTAAGGAGAATACTGTTAACCTTACCTTAAAGAACAAAGTTGGTAATACCGATATTGTAAAAAATGAAACCATTATCGATAAAATTGGTGGCGACCTGGAAACCATTGATAAGAAAAAGGCTGCTAATTACGATTTAGCTGGTGGAGTTTTGGTTAAAAGTGTAGGTACCGGACTTTTAAGTAAAACAAAAATGCAGGATGGTTTTGTAATTATCAGCGTTAACAGCCAGCCCATAAATACGTTAGACGAGCTAAGGTTGGCGCTTGAAAGAAGTAAAGGCTACACCATTAAGTTAGAAGGAATTTATCCAGGATACGAGGGTAGCTATGGTTATCCATTAAATTTAGGCGAAAAATAATCGCAACATTTAATATATCAATAAGGGCTTTCGGTTATCGAAGGCCCTTGTTGTTTTCAGGTAGATGTGTTTATAATTTTTTTGGTTACCAACAACCGTTTTTCATAGCAGCATTCTTGTGTCACTCACTTGTACTTTTATATTATTTGGGCAGCAGTTTACTTTACTTAACCGTTCGGTGATACACCAGGTAATCCCAGGCAAGCATTTCAAATGTTTGTGGGCCAGTAAGATTGTGCTCAATCCCTGAAAAAGCGCTTTTGTATTTACCATTGATCGAAAAATTATCAATAGTTAATGCGGGAATATGTTGGCTGGATAAATTTAAAATTATAATCACCTGGTCTTTTTCGGCCTGGCGTGTAAAAGCAAATACCTTATCATCGGCAGGGGTTTTTATTCGCTTTATGGTAGAAGGGTTGCCGGCATGCAATGCTTTATTGGTTTGGTGCAGCGTTAAAATTGTTTTGTAAAAGTGGTGCAGCCAATTAGTGCCGGTCCATTCAATTTCATCTTTGTCAAAAAACTTCAGGCGTTTTTTGTTGGGTAATTCCTGACCACTATAAACAAGAGGCATACAGTTTTTCCACGTAGCCGTAAGTATAGCAAAAGGTTTTACCAAATGGCCCATTCTTTCATATTCGCTGCCGCTATGCGAGTTTTCATCGTGGTTGCTGGTAAATGCCAGCCTTATGGCATCTCCCGGAAAACGAGTGGCGTATTTATTTAAAACCCGTTCCAGGTCTGCAATATGTGAAATCCCTTTGTTAATGGCTTCCAGCATATGTAACAACTCCCACGCATAAGTCGCATCAAAAACCTGATGGTAATTAATATCCTCTGTTTCTCCCAGCCAGAATAAATCGTTTTTTACAAGGTCTAATTTTTGGCGTGCTGTTTCCCAAAAATCTAAAGGAACC
>JBBSJX010000027.1:0-18113 GCA_038256825.1 Chitinophagales bacterium | reverse complement strand
TTACTATTTTGTCAATGCATAAAGTAACACTATTCCTAAATACTATGCCAACTGTTGAAACTGCCGGCCTATACGATTGCTTGCTATAAAAATTCTATTTATTGTTTACAATTTTCAAATTTGATTTTTACAAAGATACTGGCAAATATTAAACGTTTAAACATTGAGTTATGAATTAACAATAAGGTCACATGCGAGGAATTTAAAATTACCGGATGTTTTCCTTGTTACTTCATCTGTCTTTTATTCTTTTAAGGTTTAAGGCATTTGTATTTTATAGGAGCATCGTTTTAGCCTGACCGACTACTGGCGGTTAAATCACTTGTACCATTAATCAACAAGCATCTTTTACAATAACATTTTTATTCACTACAATACATGCTGAATTAATTACCAATAGTACAAGAGTGCGACGCAACGATGCCCAATAGAAAAATAAAAGTCCGGACAACAAAGATTTTTAAGAAAAGAGCTGGTAAACAAGTTGGGATGGATTCTAATTAATAGTAGATAACACCATGACATTTAATGAAATTTAGTACTGATAGATATTTAATAATTATTAGTTTCACTATTTTTTACGTCTTTAATTTTTATTGACCGATTGCTCTTCGATTACTTTATTTAATGATTTATTTTTATTGATAATCTATCTAAATAAAAACAATTGAGTTGATTACATCTATTTTGAAATTAAACCCCAACTGCACAAAATGAAAAAAATTTACGTACCCAAACACTGCTTAAAATTTTTTGTTGCCGGGTTGCTAACTGGTACTTGTTTTTTGACCCCAAAAAACATTTTAGCCCGGGCACCCATCGACTATGATAATTTTATAAAGGCAGACCAATCCGTTTCAGGAATGGTAAAGGATGTTAACACCGGCAAACCTTTGCAGGGAGCTACGGTTAGCGTTAAAGGTGGTAACCGAACAACAGTAACCAATGCCAATGGATCTTTTTCGCTGGTTGTACCCGACAACAGTGTATTATCGATAAGTTATATTGGCTATGCCACACAAGAGGTGGCTGTAGGCAACCGGTCAACTATCGAAATTAGTTTATTGTCAAACTCCGAAGAATTAAACCAGGTGGTGGTTGTAGGTTACGGAACCCAGAGTAAGAAGGATATTACCGGGGCCGTAAAATCGTTAAAAAGCGAGGAGTTTAATAAAGGGATTATTAATACCCCACAGCAATTATTACAAGGTAAAGTTGCGGGGGTAAACGTAACCTCGGCAAGTGGAGAGCCAGGAGCGATTTTAGGCATTACTGTAAGGGGACCCGGAGGTGTACGCAGTGGCAGTACTCCTTTATTTGTTGTAGATGGTTTACCCCTTGATAATGCCAGCACCGGCGGAGGTGACCCGCTCAACTTTTTAAATCCACAGGACATAGAATCAATCGACGTATTAAAAGATGCTTCGGCTACCGCAATTTATGGAGCACGCGGCGCCAATGGGGTTATATTAATCACTACCAAAAAAGGTAAAGCTGGCACCTCAATAATGACCCTTTCTGCAAGTGTGGGTATATCAAAGTTAGCAAGAGCTTTGCCGGTTTTTAGTGCGGATGAATTTAAAAAACAAGTGGTACGCATTGGTGGCGCCTTAGACGATAAAGGAGGCTCAACCGACTGGCAAAAAGAAGTTACACGAACTGCCATTACTCAGAACTACAGTATGACTTTAAGCGGCGGAGCAGATAAACTTACTTACTATGCTTCGTTTGCTGCACAGCGTCAGGAAGGAATTATAAAAAATAATTCGCTGGATAGATACAATGGACGCTTTAATGCAACCCAACGGTTTTTAAACGATAAACTTACTATTGAAGCCAACCTTAGTGTTGCCAATACAAAAAACACCCGTCCACCAATTACCAGTATTATTGGTGATGCCATTAGTAACAACCCTACTTACCCGGCGTACGGTGCAAATGGCAACCCCGCAACATATGTAAACATTAGTAACCCGCTTCTCTATTTTATGTTGGATAAAGATGTATCTACTATAAACCGGGTTGTAGGTAATATTACTCCATCGCTAAAATTATTTAAAGGCATGGTTTATAAATTAAACTTTGGTTTAGATAATTCAACCGGGGTAAGAGATGTGCAGGGCCTGGCAAGTGCTGTTCCTCCAAGAGATGGAAGGTTAGAGAGCTATTACAATTTTAATAAGAATACGCTTATTGAAAACTACCTGACATATAACTGGAGTAAATCGCTTCACAATGTTTCAGCTTTAGCTGGTTATTCCTATCAAAAATTCGATATTCAGGGCAGAAATAATAGTATCAATCGTTTTCCTGTTGGTGGGGTAGAACCGATTTATAATCCTGGTGTTGGGCAGGAATTAACATTGGTAAATAACAGGCCGGGCGGCTATGCTTACATAAACGAACAACAATCCTTTTTTGGAAGGGTTACTTACCAATATGACAGCAAATATTTAGCTACTATAAACTTCAGGTCTGATGGAAGTTCCAAGTTTGGAGAAAATAATAAGTATGGATACTTTCCTTCCTTCTCCTTAGGTTGGAAAATTTCGGATGAAGAATTTTTTGGAAATTCGATGTTTAGCAACCTGAAACTAAGGGCAGGTTGGGGAAGAACAGGAAACCAGGAAATTCCTCCTAAAATCACCCAATCACTTTTTACCTCATTAGGAGGAAGTTACCCATTGTACCCTTCCGGTACCTACCCGGCAAGTTATACTTATGTAAGATTGGCCAACCCCGACATTCAGTGGGAAGTTTCGGAACAAACCAACCTTGGATTAGATTTTGGTTTATTAGGTGGTGCCCTAACCGGAACCATAGATATGTTCCGCAAGGTATCCAGCAATATCCTGTTGCAGGTAACACCTGCCGATCCTATTCAACCATCGTCGGAAGTTTGGACCAACGTAAAGGATATGACCATTACCAACAAAGGGATAGAATTTGATTTGAACTATGAAAAACAAATTAACAGGAACCTGAAATTTGGTTTGGGCGGAAACCTAACCATTATTGATAACATCGTTAAAAATTCGCCTTACACTGTTATCCCATCTGGTTCTGCTTCTGGTTCAGGTTTAACTTCTGCAACCATTAATGGTTATATAAACAATGAACCAATAGGTACATTTTACCTGTTAGACTTTATAGGTATAGGAAGTGACAGCCTGAGTAAATACAGAGACATTGATAAGGATGGTATAATAACAGATAAGGATCGTGTTGCCCTGGGAACGGCATTGCCCAATCTTCTTTATAGTTTTTATGGAAACATGAAGCTGAAAGGATTTGACATTGCCGTAAATTTTAACGGAGTATCCGGCAATAAAATTTACGACAACACTGCCAACTCAAATTTTTATAAGGCTAAGCTGGCTAAAAGTGTAAATACCACTATGGAGGCCATTACTGATTTAAGTGAATCCAATAACAACGCAGCCCGTGTAAGCAGCAGGTATTTAAAAAATGGTAGTTACTTAAGGTTAAATAACGTTTCAATGGGATACAACCTGAACACCAAAATGTTTGGGATCGACAAGTGGGCCTCATCCGTTCGCTTTTCAGTTACCGGCCAAAACCTGTTTGTTATAACTGATTATGATGGTTACGACCCTGAAGTAAATGCTGATAGAAATATTGGAAATATATCTTCTTATGGTATTGATTTCCTGAGCTATCCAAAAGCACGATCTGTCATCTTTGGTTTAAATGTTACATTCTAAAAATTACCACAATGAAAAAGAATATTATAAAAGGTTTTTGTACACTTTTCTCCATATTAACATTGGTTAGTTGTACAAAATTAAAAGAAGAAATATTAGACGAAGCCTCTGTTACCGGTCTTTCCGATAAACAATTGGCTGAGGGAACCATTGCCCCGGTATACGCGGTTTTGCCTTCCCTTTTTCAACATACCCAATACTTTGCCCTCCAGGAAATTTCAACCGACGAGGCAATTTTACCTTACCGGGGAGGCACTGATTGGGGAGATAATGGCATTTACATTTCGCTGCACAAACACGAAACTACCAGCACCGATCCCAATGTTAGAAACACCTGGAACAACATCGTTTTAGGAATTTCACGATCCATTACAGCTATCAATTCCCTATCAACCAATAAGGATGCTAATGCAAAAACCTTTCTTGCCGAAGCAAGGGGAATGAGGGCTTACTATAGCTTATTGTCGCTTGATTTATTTGGGGTAATTTTTATTAAAGAGGATGCAAGTGGCATTTCTAAAGTTACCCGTGGCACCGAAGCTGTGGAGTATATTAAATCCGAACTTCTGGCAATTGAACCAGACCTTTCCACTACTGCAGGGCCGGGAAGAATTACAAAAGCCGCTGCCTGGGGTTTACTGGCACGGCTTTATTTAAATGCTGCAGTGTACCGCGATGTGTATGCGGCCACCTTCACATTTAAGCCAGAAGACATGGATAAGGTGATTGAGTACACTGATAAAATCATCAACTCAGGTCAGTTTTCACTGGCTCCTGAATATTTCTCAATATTCAGCGACAACAACCACACAAATAAAGAACTGATTTTTGCTGTTGACCAACGGTTTGATTTAAATGGCCACAATCGTATGGCTTATTTTTCACTCTCAGGCGACCAGTTTCCGTTACCTGCCTATCCGGGTGCAAATGGTACGGACGGACCGGGCATTACCTCCGATTTCTATCAAACCTGGGTTACAGCAAACGCTCCCATTGATCCGGCTGCTGCTGATCCCCGTTTTTACAAGCAAAATCTTTCCATCTATTCTAATCCTGGCGATTCTTGTGTGGATGCAGCAAATTTTTATATAAACCGCGGCATTTTACGAGGCCCGCAATATGGCCTTACAAAAAATGCTGACGGAACTTTTAAAAAGTGCCCTGACGGAAAAATGAAAGTGAGTCCGTTGTATAATGTTACGCGTTCAAGGCCTACCCTTCCGGTTGATTTTACTGAATTTATTGATTTTTCTGTTGCAGGAAGTAATTACAACACCGGTTACAGGGTCGAAAAATATGAATTCAGCCGTACTTCAGTTAGCGGTAGAAATTTTGGAGAGCACGATATTGTAATTCTTCGTCTTGCCGATGTTTACTTAATGCGTGCAGAAGCGAAACTTAGAAAATCGAACGATGCTGCAGGAGCCCTGACAGATGTAAATTTTGTTAGAGATTCCAGAACTGCAACCACTCCGGTAAAGCCCTTAACCAGCATGTCGCTCGATTTATTGTTTCGCGAAAGAGGCTTTGAATTGTATTGGGAAAATCTTCGCCGTACCGATATGATTAGGTTTGGTAAATACGAAGGAACCTGGACAGAGAAAAACAATGCAGATAAACAAAAGCGCATTTTCCCTATTCCGCAAAACTCTATCGACGGAGCTTCAAACCTTCCAAATTACCTTAAACAAAATCCCGGGTACTAATAATTAAATTGCTACAAAATAAAAATGCCTGTTTTAATTCGTCTAAAACAGTAAAACTAAAAGGGATTAAAAAGCTAATTCAGCTCTTTAATCCCTTTTTAAATTACGCTGTTAAGTACTAGAATAATGATTGTTGGGCGTCGTCACTTTTTATATCCCAATCCATTTCTACGTTTTTAGTAAAATCTACCAGTTTATTACCAATAGCCTTCCATCCCATCACCTCAACAAAACCACCAATTTTTATTTTTTGGGTTGAAGCCGATGCACCTCGCCCTGTATGTAATACCAGCACCGGGTCATCATCGGTAGTTACGGCCTCCAGCCTGTTACCTTTTCCTTCTTTAATAAACAGGAACTGGGTTTTTATGGATGAGGTTTCAATTTTGAAACGCTTCACATTAAACTGCAACTTTTCGTTATCCAGGTAAATCGCAGTTATGGGTTTTTCGGGGTCAAACTTTTCAATCAACAATATTTTTTCAGGTTCAAATCTTTGGGTAAGTTCCGTATCCGTTAATTCGTACGAGCCGTCTTCGGTAATTACCAATATTTTTTCTTCTTCAAAACTGCCTAAATATTCTCCCTTCTCCTCTGTGTTTAAACGGCCAAATTTACTGTCGAACCACAATTTCCTTCCCGACAACGTACTTTTTCCTGCCTCTTTAAACTTAACGGTTCTAATGGGGTACTTGGTTACTTGGTTACCAAAACTGCTCCTTCCTTTTATTTCCAGTTCTTCAAAATAAAATTCAAACTCCTTTTTCTTTGCTGAGCAATTGGGACTAAGAATTATTTTAACCACTTCGGCTTCGCCATTGTGATTGGAAGTAAAATAGTGCACTTTACTTTTATCGGATCCCTTGGTCAGGTCGTACTCACGATCGCGGGTTACACCGGTAACATTAAAGCGTTTGGCGTAACTGGTTCCACTGGTGCCGTCCACATACATTAAGTTGTAGGTGGTTCTGTCATCACTTTTTTGAAAAACTTCTGCATGAATAATATCCTTACCCACAAAAACTTTATCCAAAACTTTTACCACCTTCATTTTACCAGCCCTGGTAAAAACAATTATATCATCCAGGTCTGAGCATTCGGCAATCAGTTCATCTTTTTTCAAACTCATGCCAATAAAACCTTCGCTACGGTTCATGTAAACTTTGGTGTTGGCAATAGCTACCGATTTTGCAGTAATGGTATCAAACTGCCTTATTTCGGTTTTACGTTCCCTACCCTTACCAAATTTTTTAAGTAAGTTTTCATAATAAGCCACTGCATAATCCGTAAGATGCTCCAGGTCATAATTTACCTGCTTTATATCATTTTCAATTCCACTTATCTGCTCATTTAGTTCATCAATATCCAGTTTGTAAATACGCCTCACCGGCTTTTCAGTCAGTTTTACAATGTCTTCCCTGGTTATGGCTCTCTTTAGTTTCTTTTTAAAGGGGTTAAAGGCTACATCAATAGCAACCAAAACCTTTTCCCAGGTTTCGTGCTTCTTCTCTAATTCCTTATAAATCTTTTCTTCAAAAAATATTTTTTCGAGCGAGGTATAATGCCATTTTTCATTCAGCTCGCCCAGCTTAATTTCCAGCTCCCACTTCAACAGGTTTTTAGTATTGTCGGCCGAAATTTTAAGCAACTCAGTTACCTGCATAAACTGCGGTTTCTGGTCAACAATTACACAGGCGTTTGGCGAAATGCTTACTTCACAATCCGTAAAGGCATACAAGGCATCAATGGTAATATCGGTAGAAATATTAGGAGCCAATTCCACTATAATTTCAACTGCCGCAGCCGTTGTATCCGTTACCTTCTTAATTTTTATTTTTCCTGAATCATTTGCTTTTACAATGCTCTCGCACAAAGTTGAAACCGTTACTCCGTAGGGCACATTACGAATAACCAATGTTTTTTTATCCAGTTCTTCTACCGTTGCCCGTACCCTAACCTTACCGCCGCGTTTACCTTCATTGTAATTAGTGGTATCAATCATTCCACCGGTTAGAAAATCGGGTAATATTTCAAACTTTTTGCCGCGCAAATATTTTATGGAAGCGTCAATCAGCTCGCAAAAGTTATGTGGTAATATTTTGGTAGATAAGCCAACCGCAATACCATCGGCGCCCTGTGCCAGCAACATCGGAAACTTCATGGGTAAGGTTACCGGCTCGTTTTTACGCCCATCGTAACTCAACTGCCAATTGGTTGTTTTGGCATTAAAAGCCACTTCCAGTGCAAACTTGCTCAGGCGGGCTTCAATGTATCGTGGGGCGGCGGCATCGTCGCCTGTTCGCACATCGCCCCAGTTACCCTGTGTTTCAATTAATAAATCTTTTTGCCCCATGTTTACCAAAGCATCACCAATGGATGCATCGCCATGCGGATGGTACTGCATACTTTGCCCTATAATGTTGGCCACTTTATTAAAACGGCCATCATCCATTTCTTTCATGGCATGCATAATTCTGCGCTGCACGGGTTTCAATCCATCTTCAATTGCAGGCACCGCTCTCTCCAAAATCACGTACGAGGCGTAGTCGAGAAACCAATTTTTATACTGGCCATGCACACCGCTTTCATTGTTTGTTAGCTCGTTATCCTGGTTTAAATTTTTCGCCATTAATATTCAACTATTTTAAATCTCTTTTTTTTAAACAAATACTGTTATTATACCAACATTATTTTTTCATAGCATCATCGTTGCGTCGCAATCACTTTATCGGCAAACCTTTGGGCAACATTTTATACGCAATTTTTTAACCTGCAACAACTTAAAAAAAACAATTGCTGAATAAAGTAACTACGGTACAAGTGAGTGACACAACGATGTTTAATTGAAATACGGATGCCCGTTTACAAATCCAATTACCTGTTAGTCGCCTTCGTATATCTCCAGCGGCTGCCCGTTGGGATCATAGAAAAAAGCAAATTTTTTCCCGGTTATTTCATCCACCCGCATGTCCTGCACCTCAACATTTTTACTTCTTAATTCAACAACAGATTCCTCTACATCGTCCACCTCAAAAGCAAGATGCCGCAGACCTTTGGACTCAGGAAAGGAGTTACGCTCTTTAAATTCGGGAAACGAAAACAATTCAATTTGATAAATTCCGTTGATGGAAAGGTCAAGCTTGTACGAATTACGATCTTCTCTAAAAGTTTCTTTTAAAATTTCAAAACCTAATACCGATGTATAAAAATCTTTACTCCGCTCATAATCATCGGTTAAAATGGCTACATGATGTAGGCGCTTAATCTTCATTTACTTTATTTTTTTACCGGGAATATGCTGCCCGTTTTGATGCAAGATCATTTTTTCAATTGCACCATTATCGTCTTTAAAAAATTCAACCTGCGCATCCACAACCTTAAGAAAAAAATGATCTTCCGCTTTAGCATACAGGGGAAACTGTGGCTGCCCGGTTGCCTGCAGCATTAATCCATCATTTACAAGGCTGATGGTTATTTTAAACGTTGGCGCCAGTTCATATTCGCCAACATACTGTTGCAACAATTCTTTTTCAATCTTCACTTCCGCTTTGGCACCTGGCAAATCGTAGGGCTGATTGTATAAAATTGCCGCAATATTCTTTTTTAACATGTCCAATTTACTACCGTTGCTATTGCTTAAAAGAATAATGTTTATACTATCTGCCGGCACCATAACGTTAGAAGATAAGAACCCATGAATGCCACCATTATGTGAAATAACTCTTTTTTGCTGCATAGTATCTATGAGCCACCCCAGACCATAATGACTAAGACGTGGCGTAAAAGCATTTTGCAAAGATGCAGGTTGTAAAATTTTTGAAGTGGTAAGCGATTGGTTCCATTTTCTTAGATCATCCACCGTGGTATAAATGGCACCTGCAGAAAAACTTACTGAAGAATCAACAATCATCGATTTGTCACCTTTTCCGGATATTATAGAACTGTAACCTGTCGCTTTATCAGGCGATTGCAAATGGGTGAAATCAAACCCGGAATGGCTCATACCCAATGGTTGAAATATAGTTTGCCTTACTACCTGTTCATATTTTTTTCCGGTAACTTTTTCAATTATATATCCTAACAGCATGTATCCTGAATTACTGTAACTGTATTTGATGCCAGGTTCAAAATCCAGTGGTTTATACTTTATTAACAACAACATACTATCCCTGCTGAGCGGCCTATCCACACGTGTCTGCATAAAATTTGCATCGTTGGTGTAGTTCCATATTCCCGAGGTATGAGACAAGAGGTTTTCAATGGTAATTTTTTCGGCGGAGGGAAGATCGGGAAAGTATTTTGACAGTTTATCGTTCAGCGAAAGTTTACCCTGCTCTGCTAATTTTAATATAATTACTGATGTAAATTGTTTTGTAACTGAACCAATCTGGTAAATGGTATTTTCATTATTGAGTAATTTGCTATCAACGTTTTTATAGCCATATCCTTTGTTCAGCACCACCTTTCCATTATTAGTTATCAAAACCGATCCATTAAAAATATCAGTCTTGTTGGCGGCAGTAAAATAAGTATCTAATTTTTCGCTTACCGTTTGGCTAAACGTACAAACAGATACTACCCATAATGTTAGTAGTAGAATAACTTTTTTCATGTGCTTTAATTTTAATTTAGAAGATCAGCCTTCTTATTCCGAGGCCTTTAATCTCACTTCAGTTTCTTTTATATTTTTTACGTTTCCTTGTAATTCAATCATTTCCTGTTCGGCCAGTTTTTGTAAACGCCATATTATATAAGCATCGGCTGTGGTTTCCTTTGCCTTACCATAATATTGGGTAAAAAACCTGTTGAGTTTCTGCCAGTCTTTGGTAACAAATTTTAGTATTTCCGTATCGTAAAAATCATGTCCATGCTGCACCAGTTTTTTACCTCCTTCCAGTAAACGAACGCCTTTGTCTTCCGTGCCCATTTTGGTCCATTCATCCGGGTCCACTTCAAACTCCGATAAAGTTATTGGCCGCGCCAGCTTTTTGGCTTTTAAAAATTCTTTTGGTTGAATTTGGAACAAATTGGTAGGATAGAATATGCTTCCTTTTTCGTTGATGAATGGAAGGTTATTGAGGTACAAAATGAAAATGCGACTCTGAAAATCTTTAAACTGACTCATTAACCAATAGTAGCCGCTAACATCATGCTTGTTTTGTGCAGCCCAAATCCAAATTATTTCTTCGGGGTTTTCGGCTAATTTTTCTTTTATATCTGCTACCTTCCTGGGATCATTTACATGGCCATCCCCGGCTGATCCTTCAAATGGGCCTCCTGTTAAAATGTCTTTCCACCACAACCGGCGGTTTTCTATTCCTTCATCGGAGAAAAGATTTCCTATGGGACCAACAGCATAATCATCGTCAATACTTATAACCGCTCCCTGAAGCGAGGGATCGAGCGTAAAACTTTTTTGTAATGCTTCAATATTCGCTTCTTCAAAAACAATGTGGATCATATTTTAATTAAAAAGTAAAAAGTAAAAAGTAAAAATTTAGCTGCCAGCAGCACAGCCAAATGGCAGTATGATATTATTGCACGAAGTACTTCGAAACAAAAGTGCGACAAATCTAAGGTCTGTTTATGAAATTATGTTTGGCCCCAAAAACTTATTTCTCCCACAATAGTTCAATTCCCTCCTGCTTACATGAAAAGATAAAATCAGAATCGTGGGAGGCTAATTGGGTAATATGATGAATTTTGCAGGTAGCTAAAATTATAGCATCGTTAGGCAGCAGATTATATGTTGACATGTAATTTGGAACTAACGTAAACAGTACATCATTATTAGATAAGAATGAAAAGCGTTGTAAAAGATCAAAATCTGAAGAATTATTAAAAACGTTTGAAATTCTTTTAGAAGATTGCATTGACCTTGGTGATGCATTACCATTTAGCAATAAGAAATAATACAAAAATTCGCTCACAACCGTTTCGTTAATAAAAAGCTCTGTTGAAGGAGTATTTACAAGGTTTTCAAATATTTTGCTTTTGGTTCCCTTAATAAATTCAACAAGGATAGAAGAGTCAACAAAAATATCATTGGTCATAAACGTCAAATTTATCAATAGGGAAGTCTGGATATTTCGCCTTTCCAAAATACTTTTTTAAAACGGCAGATCTTTCTACTATCGGAATTTCTAACCACTTGCGATTGTCAATATTACCGTTATTGCCAACAACTTTAGAAATCGTTACATGAACATTTAGATCGTTAAATTCCTCCGGGAGGTCCAATACTAACTTCCCATTTTCAACTTTATGATTAAGTTCCAACTTCTCCATAACAATTCATTTCTTCAAATTTAAGAAATATATCCTACCTGCTTATGCCTTCTCCATCAATGCACCTTGAGGCAATTCTTCAATTAAGTCCAGTTCCACCTTTAAATTGTCGATAATAAACTCCTGGCGTTGCATGGTATTTTTGCCCATATAGTACTCCAGCAATTGCTGTATGTGGGTTTCGGGCAACAACATTACCGGCTGCAGGCGTATATCGTCGGATATAAATTTTCCAAACTCATTGGGACTGATTTCACCTAATCCTTTAAAACGCGTTATCTCCGGTTTGTTGCCCAACTTTTTAACGGCTGCTTTTTTCTCGGTTTCGTCGTAACAATAAATAGTTTCCTGCTTGTTACGAACCCTGAATAAAGGCGTATCTAAAATATACACGTGGCCATTTTTTACCAGGTCGGGAAAAAACTGGAGGAAAAAGGTGAGCATCAGCAAGCGGATGTGCATTCCATCCACATCGGCATCGGTTGCCAGCACTATATTATTATAGCGCAAACCATCAAGCCCGTCTTCAATGTTGAGGGCGTGTTGTAACAGGTTAAACTCTTCATTTTCGTACACCACCTTTTTGGTTAGCCCAAAACAGTTTAATGGTTTTCCCCGTAAGCTAAATACCGCCTGGGTTTCAACACTACGGCTTTTAGTTATTGAACCACTGGCACTGTCACCTTCGGTAATAAAAATGGTTGACTGCATCTTCTTCTCTAAAATATCCGCTTTATTCTTTCCTTCCGCTTCGTCGTTAAAATGAAACTTACAATCCCTTAATTTTTTGTTGTGCAGGTTGGCTTTTTTAGCACGCTCGTTAGCCAGTTTTTTAATACCGGCCAGTTCCTTTCTTTCGCGTTCGCTTTGCTCAATACGTTTGCGCATGGCATCGGCAATATTTGGATTTTTATGCAGGTAGTTATCCAGCTCTTTCCCCAAAAACTCCACCATAAAGTTGCGCATGGTGGGGCCATTATCAAACATGATTAACGATCCCAGCTTGGTTTTGGTCTGGCTTTCAAATACGGGTTCCTGCACCCGCACCGAAATGGCTGCACATATACTGCCCCTTATATCAGCAGCTTCGTAATCCTTTTTAAAAAAGTCGCGAATCACCTTTATAAATGCCTCCCTGAAAGCCTGTTGGTGGGTTCCGCCCTGCGTAGTGTATTGCCCGTTTACGAATGAATAAAGGTCTTCACCATAATCGTTGTTGTGAGTTAAGGCAATTTCAACATCTTCGCCTTTTAAATGAATAATGGGGTACCTGATTTCGTCGGCATTGGTACGGCGCTGCAATAAATCGAGCAAACCGTTTTTACTTACATACCGCTTACCATTAAAATTGATAACCAAACCGGCGTTCAAATAGCAATAGTTCCATAATTGATTGTCGAGGTACTCATGTATGTAATGAAAATGCTTAAAAACGGTTTCGTCTGGCACAAAACTTACCAGAGTTCCGTTGGGTTCACTGGTATCTTTTTCTTTATATTCCTTAGTTAAAACGCCTCTTTCAAATTCGGCGGTTTTCATTTTACCATCTCTAAAAGCGGTGACTATAAAATATGCACTTAAGGCATTTACGGCTTTTGTTCCCACACCGTTTAATCCAACGCTTTTTTGAAATGCTTTACTGTCGTATTTGGCGCCGGTATTAATTTTACTAACTACATCAACCACCTTTCCCAAAGGTATTCCACGGCCATAATCTCGAATGGTAACAGTTTTATCTTCAATGGTTAATTCAACATTTTTACCATGACCCATTGTATGTTCATCAATACAATTATCCATCACCTCCTTCATCAGCACATAAATGCCATCGTCGGGGCTGCTACCATCGCCTAATTTACCAATATACATGCCTGGACGCAGCCTTATGTGTTCACGCCAGTCAAGGCTTCGTATACTTTCCTCATTGTATTCAGCACTCATTAAAATCTCCTCTTTTTAAAATAATATCAGTAAACAACTCAAATTAATTTTCAGCCGCAAATATATATTCTGAATGCCTGAGGTCAATATTTGTTTATTCACAGATTACCAGCCTGTTAATTAAAAATGAAGTAAAATAAAATAATTAAATTTTGGGGGACCGGCAAGGTACTGCTATGAGGCTTTGGTTGCCACGCTCGGTTCAAATGCAGTTTTTCATAGCAGCGAGTTAAATTTACCCTGGTTTATAAAGGAACAGCCGGGCAGTGCATTTGTACAAAATTGCTGTAATACATTTCATGCAACTGCCATTTCCAAATTAATAATTAAAATTATAATATCCCAATTCGGGAACTTGATTATATTTGAAAAAAATACGATTGAGAATAATCGCAAAAAAGATACTTCGCGAATTTTGGGAAAAACATTCCGATTGCGAGCAGCAATTAAAATCCTGGTTTCAGGAAACAAGTCAATCAGATTGGATAAACACAAATATGATCAAGAGTAAATATCCGTCAGCAAGTTTTCTTGCAAACAACCGGGTTGTTTTTAACATTAAGGGAAACCATTACAGGCTTATTGTGAAAATAAATTATGACTATAAAATGGTATGGATCAGGTTTATTGGAACACATGATGATTATGATAAATTGATGCAACAAAAATTTAAACAATGACACTAAAACCTATAAAGACAGAAGAGGACTATAACCAGGCTTTAAAAAGACTTGAAGTTGTTTTTGATGCAGATAAAAATTCCACCTATGGTGATGAATTGGAGATATTAGGTATTCTTATAGAAAAGTTTGAAAATGAAAATTTTCCAATTGGCCTGCCAGACCCCATAGAAGCCATAAAATTTAGAATGGAACAAATGGGATATAACCAGGTAGACCTGGCAAAAGTAGTAGGGCTGAAAAGCAGGGCCAGTGAAATACTGAATAAAAAAAGGAAACTATCCCTTGATATGATCAGGCAAATACACGACAAATTAAATATTCCTACCGACGTTTTGATACAACCCTATTAACTAAAAGCACAAAGCAATAAAAAGTTTGTTATTGAATGAGTTTTGCGATCTGATCAAAAGGGATGCTATTGGCCATTGCAATCACCTCATTTTCAGTTGAATTATTCACATTCATTATTACCAGCGCATTGCTAAAAGGAATTTCCACCCGGTAATTAATTTTTTCAGGATTGTCATCTTCGCGGGTTAACCTACTTTTATAACCCTGTACTTTAAGCACTTTTGTTTTGCCATTACCACCCAAACCCGACAGAAGCGGACTGGTTAAAAACGCATTTAAAGTGCCCAGCAAAGGCGAATTATTTATAATTTCTACTGTGGCTTTTTTATTTCCCATACCATAACTGCGATGGATTGTTGCGCCAATAAACCCGATATTTCCAGTAACGTTATCCTCTTTGCTAACTGCAGGCAAAGTATCCAATTTGGGAGGCAGCAGTTTTAAAACCTCCTTGCCAATAGTGATGTCAATTTCCTGCATACTTTGCTGCAATGCAAAATGCGCATCTTCCAGTTTACCCGAACTGTAAGCAGTTTTAGCGCTTGCTATATTATTTTTAAAATTCAACTCCTGTCCAAAAGTTGCTACAGAACCTGCGATTCCTACTATTAAAACGATTATATTTTTCATTATTAAAGCGTTAAGTTTTATTAATTATTTTTCTCCCAATTTTTTCTTTATACCCTCAATATCAAATGTATTTACGGCGTTCATCATATCCTGTTCGGTTGTATAATTTACCCCCTCCCAGGTTATCATACCCGATTGGCCTAAGGGCACCAACACGGAATATCCTTCATCCTTATCATATTTAATGGCCGCTTTATTACCCTTAACTTTTATCTGCTTCATGTTTTGGGTTTCTCCATTTGATTGGGTTCCGTAAGCATTTGAAAAATACAAATCCATCATCCCGCTGTACAAAGGATTATTACCAATCATAACAGTTAACTGCTTATCATCTTTTTGATAAATTCGCTGAATGGTTAAATTGGCCCAACCCCACCGGGTACTCATCACCCTGTCTTTCAAAGTATCTTTAGGCAAATCGCCCACGCTTGCAGGCAGCGATTTTAAAATGGCTTGTCCTATTTGAATTTCAACACCTAATAATGCCTGCTGAACGGAGTACCTTGCTTCGCTAAAATTTCCGGACTGGTGGGCTTTTTCGGCATCAGCAATCTGCTGCATTACATCTGGTGGAGCGGTATTTTTTAAACCTTCACCACCTTTGTTTGTAGGTTTACCCGATCTGCTTCCCTGGTTTCCAGCCGATTCATTTTGATCCATTCCAACCTTTTCATCAATTTTCTTATCTATTACTTTGTCAGCAACCTGGTTTGCTTTTTCTTTCAGTTTTTTCAAGAATCCCTGACCCTGGGCATTGTTTACCAATAATGAAGAAATAAAGCAAAAGCCAAACAACTTTAGAATGTTTTTCATGTTTTTAGTTTTGAGTAAAATACTAAAATACTCACTGTTGTGTGCTAAAGCAAATTGCACCGGAATATTTTCACTATAGAGAAATAGTTCATTTTTTAACCCTTAAACAAAGTTTAACTGTAAGTAATAAATAAAGAGTACCAAATGTTTTTAATATCAACTCCTTATTTTTATGAAATTTGTTGAAAGCTTAGAAAGTAGACGAGTAAAATGATAGTAAAAGATTATTATAAAATTCTTGAAGTTCCACCTACTGTAAGCCCGGACGCCTTAAAAAAAGCGTTCAGGAGGCTGGCATTTAAATACCATCCCGACAAAAACCAGGGCGAGGCCTTGTATGAGCAAAAGTTTAAAGAGATAAACGAAGCATACCGGATACTGTCTGACACTGCAAAACGAAATGAATATAATTATTCAAGAACTTCGCGGGATCAATATAATAATATAAGACACCAACCTGCTCCAAAACCCAGGGAAGAAATCACTACTATTCAAAGCCTGTTATTTGAAGCAAAAAAATTAAAAACAAAAATTGCAGCCTCCGATCCTGACAGGTTGAACAAAAAAGCCCTGTTTGTTCAGGTTGAAGAACTATTATCCAGGAAAAATGTAAGAATATTAAAGGATGGCCATGATCCAAAAACAAACGCTCTTTTTGTTGAATGTATTTTTAGCATAAGCAACAAATTACCGTATTCATTGGTACGTCAGATCATTCACCCGCTTATTCAGGTTGCCGGTACCGATAATGATTTACTCATTAAAATACAGGCATTCGATAAACAGGTTAAATACAATACCATCTGGAACGAATACAGACTGGCCATCGCTTTTATTGCAGCATTGTTTTTCTGCATTTTGATTTATGTTATGAGCGATTAATTTTTTGCCTGCAGAGACTTTCTTTTAAATCAGCCATCATCTTTTATTTAACCGCCCTTATATTGCATTAATGCAAGTAACGCTTACAATAGTTCGCTATAATAAATGGCTTAGCTGGGGTGGCTTTTTATCAATGGCGCTTTTCAGGTTACCCTTACTATTAAACCGCTCCATTAGTTTTTATAAATTGATGGGAAGCGGCAAAAACGGAACATTTGACAAAACCCCCGACCTGCAACAATGGGCTATATTAACTGTAAACAATCCCACCAATGCGGCTGCTTCAACTCAGGAGTGTGGCAAAATTGAAAATAAAAAACATAACTATTCATCACATTATGGATCATTCATAACTGGCTGGTGGAAATTTTTTAAATGCGAAACTTTCACAATGCTTCTTCAACCTATTGAAGGCTTTGGTACCTGGGATGGTAAAAAAGCCTTTGGTGAATTACCACGCAACTCAGATTATGAAGGGCCCATTGCGGTCTTAACCCGTGCTACCATACACTTAAATAAATTGGGCAGTTTTTGGAAGAATGTGGATGGTGTTGCCCGGTTAATGCAAACAGCACCAGGCTTTGTAACTTCGTTGGGAATTGGCGAAGTGCCGTGGATTAAGCAAGCCACTTTTAGTGTTTGGCAAAGCAAAGCGGGTATGAAAGATTTTGCTTACCGCATGAAAGAACATGCAACCGTCATAAGAAAAACCCACCAGGAAAACTGGTATAAAGAAGATATGTTTACCCGTTTTAAAATTATAAACGCCTGGGGAAACATTAAAGGCAAAAACCCTTTAAGCGCTTTGTTGTAGCTTTACTTTCAATTAGATATCATGAATATTCCTGCAATTAAGATTGCGGTTTTACCCTTTGCACAGCTTTTACTCCCGGTAAATTTTTACATTCCTGGCTAAGTAAGGGTGCTGATTATGTTGCATTCTATACTAAATATTATTAAAATTTGTAATGAAAAATATTAAATTAATTGAAGTTCCCAGTGAAATTGGGGCGGGTACACGCGGTGCCAGTTTGGGTGTTGAAGCTATAAAAATTGCTGCACTTGATTACATGAGTAACTTTTTTGTACACTTT
>JBBSJX010000026.1:0-18139 GCA_038256825.1 Chitinophagales bacterium | reverse complement strand
TATATCCTAATCCATTTACACAACAATTAAATATTAAAATACAATCACAGGCAGCATCTGTTTCCACCGACAGGGTAGAATTATATAATAATTCCGGAAGTCTTATTTATAATCGCAGCCTAGTAGTCAGGCCGGGAAATACTGTAGTCAACATTACCAACCTCCCAGTTTTATTAGCAGGAATCTATTACCTCCGTGTGTATGTTAATGGAGAAAAAGAGACAGTAAAAATTGTTAAACAATAAGGAAAGGGGATTTTTGGGCCATTACCAACATCTTCACTAATGTAGAACGGTTATGTCCCTGGCCAATATCGGCCATGCTGCAATAAAGTATTTGATTGGGTAATCAGTACATTGAATAAAAGATGACACGAGATGGTCGGACGAAATACAAGCGCGAATTTCGCTAAAAGTTGTTATCAACCAAGTTGAAAATTTTAAAAAAGGGCTATAATACTTTCGTTTCTACCACCTAAAACAAAAAACCCCAACATTGCTGCTGGGGTTTTTTATCGATCGTGGTGTGAGCCGGGATCGAACCGGCGACACAAGGATTTTCAGTCCTTTGCTCTACCGACTGAGCTACCGCACCTCCTTCCTATAGAGTTACCTCCTTCGGGCTGCAAATATAAGATCTAAATTAAAAAGACAAAATTTAAATTTAAAATCGGTCCATTAAATTTAAAAACATTCTGCTTACCTTAAAACTCGCAGTTGTTTGGTGTTCTTGCAAAAGCAATTACATCCCTTATGTTGGTCATGCCGGTTACAAATTGAACCATACGTTCAAACCCCAGTCCAAAACCGGCATGTGGCACGGTTCCAAAACGGCGGGTATCCAGGTACCAACTCATATCTTCCACCGGAATATCCATTTCTTTCATACGCTCTTCCAGTTTCTCCAGTCTTTCTTCTCTTTGTGAGCCTCCTACAATTTCACCAATGCCGGGTGCTAAAATATCCATCGCGGCAACGGTTTTGCCATCTTCGTTCTGGCGCATGTAAAATGCCTTAATTTCCTTAGGATAGCCTGTTACAATCACCGGCTTTTTAAAATGCTTTTCAACAAGGTAGCGTTCGTGTTCACTTTGCAGGTCAATGCCCCACTTAACATCATAAGTGAACTTCTTCTTTTTATAAGCCGGGCTTTCCAATAATATAGTAATGGCATCGGTATAAGTAATTCTTTCAAATTCGTTGTTTAAAACAAACTCCAGCTTTTCTACAAGACCTAATTCACTTCTTTCTGCCTGTGGTTTTTGTTTTTCTTCCTCTGCTAAACGTTGTGCTAAAAATTCAATATCCTCACGGTTGTTATCCATGGCATATTTAATCAGGTATTTCATAAATTCTTCGGCAAGGTTCATATTGTCCTCTATATCCGAAAAAGCCATTTCGGGCTCAATCATCCAAAACTCCGCAAGGTGGCGGGTAGTGTTGCTATTTTCTGCTCTAAAGGTGGGACCAAAAGTATAAATCTCACTAAATGCCATAGCACCTAATTCACCTTCCAGTTGACCACTAACTGTAAGGTTCGTACTTTTTCCAAAAAAGTCATTTTTAAAATTAATGGAGCTATCCTCGTTACGCGGAGGGTTATCAAAAGGCAGTGTAGTTACCCTGAACATTTCTCCTGCTCCTTCCGCATCGGATGAGGTGATGATGGGCGTATGTAGGTAAATAAATCCTTTATCGTTAAAAAACTGGTGAACGGCAAATGCTAATGCATGACGCACTCTAAACACCGATCCAAACGTATTGGTACGAAAGCGTAAATGTGCCTTATCGCGTAAAAATTCAAGGCTATGTTTTTTGGGTTGCAAAGGGTATTTCTCCGCATCGCTATCGCCCAGTATTTCAACTTGTTTTGCTTTAACCTCTACCTTTTGACCCTTACCCATTGAGGCTACCACTTCACCTGTAACTTTAAGGGAAGCACCTGTTGTTATGCGTTTAATGGTTGCATCGTTCAGCAGGCCCAGCTCGGCCACCACCTGCAGGTTATTATTAGTACTGCCATCGTTTAAAGCTATAAACTGGTTGTTACGAAAAGTTCGTACCCAACCCATTACGGTTACTTCGTGGCCCAGCTGTTCGGAGGCCAGTAAATCTTTAACCTTTACCCTTTTGTTAAACATAGTTGCATTTGTTTGAATGCGGCAAAGATAAGGGAGATGAAACCTGATTAATTTGCCAAAACAATGGTTCTGTTGCATAATTATGTTGCATTATGATATGCCGATGAAAGGATTGCGACGCAACTATGATGCCTATGAAATACCTGTGCCGGTATCCAAAAATTTAATTTAAACTATACCAGTAATTTTTTTGGAGCCAGGCATTATTAGGCTATTAAACAGCCGTTGCGTCGCACACTTTTACTGAAAGTTCTTTACTGAGCATCTTAAAGTAAACTCCTACAATTTTTGATTGATCTAAAGGTTTATTAAGCCTTATTATTCTTTAAATGGTTAGCATTCAACAATTTATACTTTGTTTTGGGAAACCATGCTATTTTACGAAATTTGCAATGCCGGCAGTAGCCGGATTTAAATTTTTATAACCGTAATTGAAGTTTTATTATCAGTTCAATTAAGAAATTAAATAAAAAATGAAAAAATACAAAGCCGGGGTAGTTTTTGGTGAAGAACTGGAAGCACTGCTAAAAGATGCAAAGGATAATGAATTTGCAATGCCTGCAGTTAATTGCACAGGTACCAATACCATAAATGCTACACTTGAAACAGCCGCAAAAGTAAATTCGCCTGTAATCATTCAGTTTTCAAATAGTGGTGCACAGTTTATTGCAGGTAAGGGTATGCCAAACGATAACCTGCAGGGCAATATTGCAGGTGCGGTATCGGGTGCCCTACACATACATAATGTTGCTAAATATTACGGCGTGCCGGTTGTTTTGCATACCGACCATGCTGCAAAAAAATGGTTGCCATGGGTGAGCGCCTTAATTGATGAAGGCGAAAAATTTTATAAGGAAAAAGGCCAGCCACTATTCAGCTCGCATATGCTGGATCTGTCGGAAGAAACCGTAGAGGAAAATATTGAAACCTCGGTTGAATTTTTTAAGCGCCTCGCTCCTTTGGGTATGGGTATTGAAATTGAATTAGGTGTAACCGGCGGTGAAGAAGACGGGGTGGACAACAGCGATGTTGAAAACGATAAATTATACACGCAGCCTAAAGATGTTGCCTATGCTTACGAGCATCTGCGTAAAGTAGGAAATTTGTTTACAGTGGCTGCAGCTTTTGGTAACGTACATGGTGTGTACAGTGTTGGTAATGTTGAGTTACGTCCTGAGATTTTAAACAACAGCCAGAAATACATAAAAGAGCAGTTTAACACTCCTGATGATAAACCTTTGTTCTTTGTGTTTCATGGTGGCAGTGGTTCACCACAAAACCAAATTAGAGAAGCAATCAGTTACGGTGCAATTAAAATGAATATTGATACCGATTTGCAATGGGCTTTCTGGGAAGGTATTCTTGAAAACTATAAAATAAGCGAAAAATACCTGCAGGCCCAGTTGGGTAATCCTGACGGAGAAACCAAGCCGAATAAAAAATATTACGATCCTCGTGTTTGGTTGCGTAAAGGTGAAGAGTCAATCATTAAGCGCCTGGAAATTGCTTTTGATGACCTGAATTGTATTAACAGGAATGCTTAATAATCCTGATTTGAAATATGGAGTGCAGGTAAGATTTTATAAAATGAATACTTTACTAAAGAGACAATCCCTGGGGGGTTGTCTCTTTAGATTCCATTATTTTATGAGCCCGTTTGCAACTTATCAAAGTGTAGTTCGTCAACTTTTGTGTAAATGGCACCATTACTTTATTATTGGGCCGCTGTAATATTTACATCAACCTTATATTTGCACCCGTTAAGCAACATTGTTTTTTAAATATGCTGTAATACGTGTCAAACTATTTAATCGGTTGCTGGGTTAATTATTTTATTAAAAAGAACAAAATATAAAATGAGTAAAAAGGCGCTTATTACCGGTATTACCGGCCAGGACGGAGCTTATTTAGCTGACCTGTTATTGGAAAAAGGATACGAAGTTCACGGTATTAAACGCCGTAGTTCTTTATTTAATACCGACAGAATTGATCATTTATACCAGGATCCCCATGCATCCAACATCAACCTGGTGTTGCATTATGGCGATTTAACTGATTCAACCAACCTGATCCGGATCATACAGGAAGTTCAACCCGATGAAATTTACAACCTGGCGGCCATGAGCCATGTACAGGTAAGTTTTGAAATGCCTGAATATACTGCCAATGCTGATGGCATAGGTACCTTAAGGATTTTGGAAGCAGTGCGTTTGTTGGGTTTATCAAAAAAAGTAAAAATTTACCAGGCCTCTACCTCGGAGCTTTATGGGTTGGTGCAGGCTGTTCCTCAAAGCGAAACGACTCCGTTTTATCCCCGCTCTCCATATGCTGTAGCTAAAATGTATGCTTACTGGATTACAGTAAACTACCGCGAAGCATATAATATGTTTGCGTGCAACGGTATTCTGTTCAACCACGAATCGCCTTTGCGTGGCGAAACTTTTGTTACCCGTAAAATAACACGTGCTGTAGCTAAAATTGCTTTAGGTATGCAGGAAACCATTTACCTGGGTAACCTGAACGCCCAGCGCGATTGGGGACATGCAAAAGATTATGTGGAAGCAATGTGGCTTATTCTGCAGCAGGAAACACCAGACGATTTTGTAATTGCTACGGGTGTTACTACTTCTATACGTGAATTTGTAAGGATGGCATTTGAAAATGTTGGTGTAGTAGTAGCCTTTGAAGGAGAAAATGAGAAAGAGGTTGCCAAAGTAGTTTCCTGTAAAGGTGAATACCAACTGGAAGTCGGCTCTATTGTAGTAAAGGTGGATGCCCGTTATTTTAGGCCAACAGAGGTGGAGTTATTAATTGGTGATGGAACAAAAGCGCAGGAAAAACTGAACTGGAAACCAAAGTATACCTTGGCTGAATTGGTGAAGGAAATGGTAGCTGCCGACCTGGAATTATTTAAGAGTGAACTGTTATTGAAAAACAGCGGATTTAAAGTAAAAAATCAATTTGAATAAGATGGATTTACACGATAAGATATATGTAGCCGGTCATAGAGGAATGGTAGGAAGTGCTATTGTTAGGCGACTGGAACTGGAAGGATATAAAAATATTGTGGTTCGTACTTCATCCGAACTGGACCTGCGCAACCAACAGGCAGTAGAAGCATTTTTTGAAACTGAAAAACCTCAGTATGTATTTTTAGCTGCAGCTAAAGTTGGAGGTATACAGGCCAATAATATTTACAGGGCCGATTTTTTATACGAGAACCTGATGATTGAGGCCAATGTTATTCATTGTGCTTACAAAACCGGGGTAACTAAAATGCTTTTCCTGGGGTCATCTTGTATCTATCCAAAAATGGCTTCGCAACCTTTAAAGGAAGAATACCTTTTAACCGGGTTGCTTGAAGAAACAAACGAACCCTATGCGATTGCAAAAATTGCGGGTATTAAGTTATGCGATGCCTATCGGTCGCAGTATGGGTGCAATTTTATTTCGGCAATGCCTACCAATTTGTTTGGACCAAACGATAATTACAACCTGAATAATAGCCATGTTTTGCCAGCATTATTACGAAAAATAATTACTGCCAAACGAGAAAACAATCCTGAAGTGGTTATTTGGGGTAGCGGTAAACCCTTACGCGAATTTTTGCATGTTGATGATTTGGCCGATGCCTGTTATTTTTTAATGCAGCAGTATAATGAACCCGGGCTGGTTAATATAGGTACTGGTACCGATTTATCAATACTGGAACTTACTAAAATGGTTGCGGATGTTGTGGGTTACAAAGGTGCCATTACAAATGATACCTCTAAGCCGGATGGAACACCGCGAAAGTTAATGGATGTTAGTAAACTAACCAACCTGGGCTGGACTGCAAAAATTTCATTACAAAAGGGAATTGAAATGGTTTATGAAGAAATGAAAGATGTTAATTGGGAAGATTAATTATTATAAATTTTTTATATGGAAGCAGGATCATTTGGTCCTGTTTTTTTATTTTAGACCCACTATGTTTTGGTGTACAAGTGTGCGACGCAAGGCTGATGCCATGAAAATTTAACGCAGGGCTCCCACAATTAATATTGCTTATTTTATAATTATTTTATTTAAAAGCGCTTTTTAATAATCTAACAAAAATTAACCGACGATTGAACATAATTACCTATTTTCTATTAAAATAGTTTGTAACCACATTGTGTACAGGCATTATTTAATACCTTTTGGCTTTTTTAAAACAATACATTCATTTTACTGGATGTAAAACCCATGAACGCTATATGAAAAGAATGCTTTTATTGATGGTGCTTGCCAGCACCTGCTTTTATTTTTCGTGTAATAAAACCAGGGGTGGAAAGCCGCGGGTACTTGTATTTTCTAAAACTGCAGGCTATAATCATGCTTCCATTCCTGATGGTATTGCAGCCATTGACAAATTGGGAAGCTCCAATGATTTTTTAGTAGATACTACCAAAAATGCTGAAATGTTTAACGATGATACATTAAAGCAATACTCAGCCATTATTTTTTTATGCACTACCGGTGATGTTTTAGATACCCGCCAACAGGCAGCTTTGGAGCGTTATATACAGGCAGGTGGTGGTTTTGTAGGCGTACATGCTGCAGCCGATACGGAGTACGATTGGGGCTGGTATGGCCAAATGGTAGGTGGCTATTTTAAAGATCACCCCGGCATTAACGACACCTTTCCCAATGTGCAGGAAGGCGTGATAAACGTAGTTGATGCCACCAACAATGCTACCAAACATTTACCTAAACAATGGAAAAAAACGGATGAATTTTATAGCTACAAAAATTTAAACCCCGATACAAAGGTTTTGTTAACTATTGATGAAGCCAGCTACAAGGGCGGCTTTAAAATGGGTAATCACCCAATGGCGTGGTACCACGATTTTGATGGTGGTCGTGCTTTTTATACTGCTTTGGGCCATACCGAAGAGAGCTATACCGATGATAATTATTTAAAACATTTACTGGCGGGTATTCAATATGCTATGGGCGATAATAAGGAGCTGGATTATGGTTTAGCCAAAACGCAATATGCACCGGAGGATAATCGCTTTACCAAAACAATACTTACAGAAGGTGAGTTTTTTGAGCCCACTGAAATGACCATTTTACCCAACCTGGATATTTTAGTATCGCAGCGTCGCGGGGAGCTTATGTTGTATAAAAATGAAACAAAAACACTTAAGCAGGTTGGATTTTTGGATGTTTATTATAAAACCACTACTCCCGGTGTAAATGCTGAAGAAGGATTTCTTGGCCTGGCCAGGGATCCCAATTACGAAAAGAATAATTACATTTTTGTTTATTACAGCCCAATTGACAGTTCAGTAAACCGTTTGTCGAGGTTTACTTTTAAAAACGATACACTGGATAAGAGCACGGAGAAAGTGGTATTGGAAGTAAAATCGCAACGCGAAATTTGTTGCCACACCGGTGGTTCCATTGCTTTTGATAAAGATGGATTATTGCTGTTTTCTGCAGGCGACAACTCAACTCCCTTTAATGAAAAAGGAGCGCAATATGTGAACAATGGTTATGCTCCCCTGAACGATCTTCCCGGACATGAGCAATATGATGCAGCACGATCAGCAGGTAATACCAACGACTTGCGCGGAAAAATTATGCGTATCAGGGTTAAAGATGATGGTAGCTATGAGATACCCGAAGGCAATTTATTTGCAAAAGGCACCGACAAAACAAGGGCGGAAATTTATGTAATGGGTAACCGAAACCCGTACCGTATTTCGGTTGACCAGAAAAACAATAATTTATATTGGGGTGAGGTAGGGCCCGATGCATCCAACGATAGCTTTGCTACGCGTGGACCAAGAGGATATGATGAATTAAACCAGGCACGTAAAGCTGGATATTTTGGCTGGCCGTTTTTTGTAGGTAATAATTATGCTTATCGCCGGTACAATTATGCAACGGGTGAAAGTGGCGAATCCTTCGATCCTCAGAAGCCTGTAAATAATTCAAGAAACAATACGGGTTTAAATGTATTGCCACCCGTAGCACCGCCTTTTATATGGTATCCCTATAGCACTTCGTCTGAATTTCCACAGGTAGGTTCAGGCGGAAGAAATGCAATGGCAGGCCCGGTTTTCTATACTGATCTGTTTCCAAAGGAAACCAGGTTACCCGATTACTATAATGGTAAATTGTTTATTTACGATTGGATACGCGACTGGATAAAAGTGGTAACCATGAAGCCAAATGGTGATTTTGATAAGATGGAGCCATTCATCAGTAACATTAAATTGAATGCCGTTATTGATATGGAAGTTGGACCCGATGGAAAATTGTATTTGTTGGAGTATGGAAAAGGATGGTTCTCAAAAAATCCGGATGCGGCACTTTCACGTCTTGATTTTAATGCAGGTAACAGGCCGCCACAAGTTGCTAATATTTCAGTTAATAAAACTACCGGTAACCTGCCCTTCAATGTTAAAGTAACCGTTGATGCCAAAGATTTGGAAAACGATAAAATTACCTACACCTGGGATTTGGGTAATGGCACTACCAAACAGACTGACGTTCCTGAATTGAATTATACCTACTCAGCAGCCGGCGATTTTAAAATAATTGTTGAGGCTAAAGATGATAAAGGTGCTGCTGTAAAAAGTAAAGCCGTAAATATTTATGCAGGTAACGAGGCACCGGTAGTTAATGTAAACCTGACAAGTGGAAACAAGTCGTTTTTCCTTCCGGGTAAGCCTGTAAAATATGCAGTTAACATTACCGATAATGGGGACACTTCAAAAATGGATCCTTCTAATTTGTTGGTTTCCGTTGATTATGTTGAAGGATTTGATAAAGCGGGTGCTTCCATGGGGCACCAGCAGGGCCAGGCGGCAATCACAGGTAAAAATCTTACCCAATCTCTCGATTGTAAAGGTTGCCATAAAGAAAATGAAAAGTCTATTGGCCCTTCGTACCAGGATGTTTCTAAAAAATACCAGGGACAAAATGCCAGCAACTACCTGATGGATAAAATTACCAAAGGTGGCTCGGGGGTTTGGGGCGAAGTGGCTATGCCGGCCCATCCAAATGTACCCATAGCCGATTTAAGACAAATTGTGGGTTATATTTTATCGTTGGAAAATAAAGCCGCCCAGCGTAAATCGCTACCGGCAACCGGCACCATTATACCAGATGGTACACAAAAACCCGGAAGCACTATGGTATTATCAGCAAGCTATACCGATAAAGGTGGTAATAACCTGAAAGCATTATCCGGCACCAGTGTTGCCACTTTGCGTAGCAATACCATAAACTTTAAGGGTAACGAAAAAAAGGAAGGGTTTTCTGTTTATAAAGCTAATAATGTCAACTTGCTTGTAATACCACAAGCTGGAGGATGGTTTGCATTGGATAGCCTGGATCTAACTGATGTTGGTTCGGTTACTTTAATGGCCGGCTGGCAGGAAGCACTACAAACCGGGCTTGAGTTTGAGGTAAGATTGGATGCTCCCAATGGCAAATTATTGGGAACGGGTTCCATGACGCCACCTCAAAAAACACAAATGGTCGGTGCCATTCGTGTACCCATCAGCCCGGTTACCGATGGGGGTTTTCACCAGGTTTATTTTGTTTATAAACCAAAGGATCCGAATGCCACCATACAGGCGGGCATTTCAGGTGTTCAATTTAATGCTAAATAAGTAGTAATTTTTTTTGAACCCGGCATTAGTAATCCTGTTTAACAGCCGTTGCGTCGCACTCTTTTACAGTATATGTTTACGCAACAAAAAATAAGTGTTACAACAAAAAATGCCTCGCCAAAATTGGTGAGGCATTTTTGTTTATAAAAGTCTAATCTTCCAAACATTTGTTGAGCGTAATTTTATACCATTCTTTTTCAATTGAATTAATAAATCATTTGCAGTCGATTAATTCTTAAATTGATTTCGAAAATGTTTCTCCAATAAAAATTGCAATGCCATATGAACAAAAAGCCCCTGCGAAGCAGCGCCTGGTTTGGCCGAAAAGGAAAAGATGGTTTTATATACCGTGCATGGATGAAAAACCAGGGCATACCCGATTATGAGTTTAATGGAAAACCGGTTATAGGTATTTGCAACACCTGGAGCGAGTTGACCCCGTGTAATGCTCATTTCAGGGAGTTAGCCGAGTCGGTTAAGCGCGGTATATTAGAAGCAGGCGGTTTTCCTGTAGAGTTTCCAGTAATGTCGCTGGGCGAAACTTTAATTAAACCAACAGCCATGTTGTACCGCAACCTGGCCAGTATGGATGTGGAAGAATCCATACGTGCAAACCCTTTGGATGGGGTAGTGCTGTTATGTGGTTGCGATAAAACAACCCCTTCGCTGGTAATGGGAGCTTGTAGTGTAAACATTCCAACCATTGTGGTTTCCGGCGGACCTATGCTTACCGGCAGGCATAAAGGCAATAGTATTGGCACCAGCGATATATGGCGCTACCACGATGATTTAAAAAATGATAAGATAAGAGAAGAAGAGCTGTTAACTATTGAAGCCGCTATGTGCCGTAGTCGCGGACATTGTGCGGTTATGGGCACGGCGTCGTCTATGGCATGTATGGTGGAGGCGCTTGGACTATCATTACCGCAAAATGCTGCAATACCTGCAGCAGATGCCCGGCGAAAAGTATTGGCTCAATTATCAGGCTTGCGTATTGTTGATATGGTAAGAGAAGATATAAAGCCATCCGATATATTAACCCGCAACGCTTTTGAAAATGCCATTATGGTAAATGCGGCAATAGGTGGTTCAACCAATTTTGTTATTCATCTTTTGGCAATTGCTGGTAGGGTTGGTGTGCCTTTAACCTTGCAGGATTTTGATCCATTATCTGCTAACATTCCTTTAATTGCTAACCTGCAACCTTCTGGTAAGTATTTTATGGAAGACCTGTTTTATGCAGGTGGCCTGCCCGTTGTTTTAAAGGAGTTGGAAAGCGTATTGCATCATGATTGCACAACGGTTAATGGCAAAACAATTAAGGAAAATTTTAATGATGAAACTTGTTATAATGTGGATGTAATTGCAAGCATAGATCACCCATTTAATAAAGCTACCGGGCTTGCTATTTTACAAGGTAACATGTGCGAAAATGGTGCTGTTATTAAACCCTCCGCTGCAAGCCCACATTTAATGCAACACACTGGCAAGGCCGTAGTGTTTGAAAATATTGAAGATTATAAAGCAAGAATTGATACCGATGAACTGGATGTGGATGAAACCAGTATTCTGGTTCTTAAAAATGTAGGCCCTATCGGCTATCCGGGTATGCCCGAAGTAGGCAATATGGGATTGCCAAAAAAGCTGCTGCAAAAAGGGGTAACCGATATGGTGCGCATTTCGGATGGGCGTATGAGCGGAACCGGTTTTGGTACCGTGGTATTACATATTTCGCCGGAAGCAGCCACCGGTAACAATTTTGCGGTTATCGAAACGGGAGACACCATTACCCTGGATGTACCCAACAGAACCTTGCACGTAGCATTAAGCGATGAGGAACTACAACAGCGAAAACAAAAATTTAAACCTCAGCCGCCTTTAACAAAAAGAGGTTATGTTCACCTTTACCTTAACCATGTACAACAGGCCCATTTAGGTGCCGATATGGATTTTTTAGTGGGTGGTTCGGGAAGCGATGTGCTGAGGGATTCTCATTAATAAATTTTTTTGTTTATACATTATTGCTTTCTATAGGCAAGCCCCAAATGGTTTTATAAATTGAATAACGATTGATATGAATTTTATAAATAAAGTAGCTATTGTTACCGGTGCCGGGCAGGGAATTGGTTACCAGGTTTGCAGCAGCCTGGCAAAACAAGGTGCCATTGTTTACCTGAACGATCTTGATACAGAACTGGCAGAAAGTGCAGCACAAACCATAAATAATCTTTCGGGTGGGCAATGTTTTGCTGCTGCCGGCGACTCGAGTGATGTGGATTTTATAAGAGATTTGGTTGCCCGGGTTGTAAAAGAACAAGAGCATTTGGATATAGCCATTGCCAATGCAGGGATCACTTTGTTTGGTGATTTTTTTACCTATTCACCCGAGGCTTTTAACAGGGTGATGCAAGTGAATTTAGCAGGGAGTTTTTTTCTGGCCCAGGCCGCGGCAAACCAAATGAAGCTGCAATCAGCGGGTGGTAGTATATTATTCACCTCATCGGTTACCGGTCACCAGGCACACAAGCAATTAGCCGCTTATGGTATGAGTAAGGCCGCTTTGGAAATGCTGGCCAAAAACCTGGTGATTGAGTTATCGCAGTTTAAGATTAATGTAAATACTATAGCCCCCGGCGCCACACTTACCGAACGCACCAAAGATGATCCCGGGTACGAAAAAACATGGTCGGATTTAACCCCCATGGGCAGGCCTGCAACAGTGGATGATATTGCAGAAACGGCCTTATTCCTGGTATCGGATAAGGCTCGGCATATTACAGGTCAAAGCCTGGTGGTTGATGGTGGCTGGACGTGTATCAGCCCCTCGCCTTTTTAATTTTTTTACTGCTGCTATAAAAATATGTGGTACAAGTGAGTGAACCGTTAAAGACCGGTCAGGCTACAACCGTCGCTGCACAAGGCTTTGCTGCCGGCTACATAAAATTTTAGAATATACCTGCTGCTTGTTTAGTTTTGAGATTTAAAGAAGGGAAATGGCAATAATGAATATTGAAAAAGAATTAAGTAAAATTTTACCGGAAAGCCGCATACGAACCCGGCTGATTGATGTGATTTCTTTTGCATCGGACGCAGGTTTTTACCACCTGGTGCCAAAAGCAGTTGTGCACGTGGTAAATGAGGCTGAGGTGATGAACCTGTTTAAATTTTCGCAGTCACATAAAATACCGCTTGTTTTTCGTACCGGCGGCACCAGTTTATCGGGGCAGGCAATTACAGATGGTATACTGGTAGATTTGAGCCAGCACTGGAATAAAATAAAAATAGAGGAAGAGGGCAACCGGGTTCGTGTGCAACCGGGGATTACCGGGGCGATGGTTAATGCATACCTAAAAAAATACCAGCGAAAAATTGGGCCGGATCCGTCAAGCATTAGTGCGGCAATGATGGGCGGCATTTTATCGAATAACTCAAGTGGCATGTGTTGCGGGGTAGTGCTTAACTCGTATCACACTACCAAATACATAAAGTTTATTTTACCCAATGGTAAAACTTTTAATACCGAAATACCTGGAGATTATACTCGTTTTGAAGAGGAGTGTTCATTGTTGTATGAGCAATTACAAACCTTACGAAAACAGGTTATTGCCGATGAAGCGTTGTACGATAAAATCCGCAAAAAATACCTGACTAAAAATACGGTTGGATACTCGTTAAATGCGTTAATTGATTATGAGCATCCGCTGGATATACTGGCGCATCTTTTAATTGGTGCCGAAGGAACCCTGGCCTTTATTGCAGAAGCAGTTTTGGATACCGTTCCGGATTATGCATTTAAATCTACCGCGCTTTTATATTTTCCCACTATTTATGCTGCCTGCGAAGCCATTGTTCCGCTTACCAAAGCCGGGGCATTAATGGTTGAGTTAATGGACAGGGCATCGTTAAGAGCTGTTGAAAATATGGAGGGAATGCCCGCAATTGTGAAAACATTACCGGGTGGAGCCGCTGCCTTGCTGATAGAGTTTCAGGAAAATAATTTGGTTGACCTGGAAGAAAGAGTGAACCGCTTTTTGCAAAGTACCGGTGAGTTGGATTTATTAAATGCGCCCATTTTCACAACCAATCCTGCGGAGCAGGCTTTTTTATGGATGGTGCGTAAAGGGCTTTTTCCTGCAGTGGGTGCAGTACGTGCCAGTGGCACCACAGTTATTCTGGAAGACCTTGCCTTTCCCGTAGAGCAATTGGGCAACGCCATTGCGGATATACAGGAACTTTTTATAAAATATCAATACCTGAACGGTATCATTTTCGGCCATGCAAAAGATGGCAATATTCATTTTGTGGTTACCCAATCGTTTAACACAACAGAGGAAGTAAACCGGTACGACCATTTTATGCGGGAAGTTGTAACACTGGTAACCCATAAGTATAATGGCACCTTAAAAGCGGAGCATGGAACGGGAAGAAACATGGCGCCTTTTGTTGAAACCGAATGGGGTGGCGCAGCTTATGAATTAATGAAGCAGATTAAGCAAGCTGTTGACCCCGATGGCCTGTTAAACCCTGGGGTAATTATTAATGATGACAAACAGGTGCATCTTAAAAACCTGAAAGCTTTGCCTTCGGTTGAGGAAGAGGTGGACACCTGTATTGAATGTGGCTATTGCGAACACAGGTGCCCCAGCAGGGATATAACCACTACACCCAGGCGTAGAATTGTTATCAGGCGGGCATTAAAAAAAATGGAAGCTGAGGGCGATCATGCCAATCATAAATTGTTATTGCAGCAATTCCAGTACGATGGGTTGGATACCTGCGCCGTAGATGGTTTATGTGCCACTGCCTGCCCGGTTGATATAAATACCGGCGATTTAATTAAAAGGCTGCGCCGCGAAAATCATTCGCCGCTTCAAAATAAAATGGCCCTGCAGGTAGCCAAACATTTTAAGCTGGCCGAGTGGAAAATAAGGGCAGCTTTAAAAATAGCTGCGGGTTTTAATAACATTTTTGGCAACTATGCCTTGGTAGGCATAACTGCCGGGTTGCGAAAAATAGCTCCCTTTGTGCCGTTGTGGAGCAACCAGGTTTCAGAACCACCCAAACTTTCAGCCCTTATAAACCATAATAAAGCAGGTTTAAAAGGCCATCCGTCCATCGTTTATTTTCCTGCCTGTATTACCCGCATGATGGGCACTTATGCAGGAAAGCCAAAAAACTTAATGGAAACTTTTTTAAGTATTTGCCAAAAGGCAAGTATTGAAGTTGAGGTGTTGGAAAATGTATCGGGAAGTTGTTGCGGCCAGATATTCAGTTCAAAGGGTTTTAAAGATGGGTTTGCTTTTACAGCCAATAATATTGTGGAAAGGCTGTTTGCTGCAAGCAGGCAAGGCATGCTGCCGGTAGTTATTGATGTAAGTTCGTGCGCTTACACCCTGCACCAGTTAAAACCCGTTTTAAACCCGGAAAACAAACAGAAGTTTGCCGCTTTGCAAATTTTAGATAGCGTGGAATTTCTGCACGATTACATTTTACCAAAAGCAGTGGTTAAAAATAAAAAAGGCCCCATAGTAGTGCACCCGGTTTGCTCGCTGGAGAAAATGAAAACGGAGCAAAAATTTGTGGCTATAGCCCGGCATTTTTCAAGCGAGGTTACGGTGCCTAAAAATGCCGGTTGCTGCGGTATGGCGGGCGACCGGGGTTTTATGTTTCCTGAACTAACCGAGGCGGCTACCCGGCCCGAGGCGCTTGAAGTTGCCGGCAAAGATTATGATGGCTTTTATTCATCAACTAAAACCTGCGAAATGGCTATGTCGGCAGCGGTAAAAAAGAATTACGAATCCATTTTATACCTTGTAGATGAAGGAATGGCTGCGTCTGGAAGTATTTCCTGAGCTTTTAAAGTGAGTTTTTATTGTAAAGAATATTATGGTCCAGGCATTATTAAAGTATTTAGCATTGTTGCGTCGCACTCTTGTGCTTTTTCAGCTTCAGGCAGCATAATTAGCATAGTTTATGAATGTTGCCCATAGTTTTACCGTACAAGTGAGTGACACAACGATGCCCAATTGAAAAACTATTGCTGGTAAAAAAATCATAAGAACTACGCATAAACCACCTGTTCATTATTTAATAAGTGGCTGAACCTTACTTTTGCCAAATGAGACGCAAAAAGGTGATTTTGCAAAATGTTTTGATGGAAACTTATGCGGCAGAAGGAAAATCGCTGGCAAAAGTGGATGGTAAAGTGATTTTTGTTGAAAACACCATACCCGGCGATGTGGTAGACGTTTTGCTGAAAAAAAATAAAAAAGACTGGGCCCAGGGCATTAGTATAAAAGTTCATAAGCAAAGCGAGGACAGGGTTGAACCTTTTTGCCAGCATTTTGGTGTTTGTGGTGGTTGCCAATGGCAAATGCTACCATATGAAAAGCAACTGGAGTATAAGCACAAACAGGTTGTAGATAATTTGTCGCGAATTGGAAAAGTTGAACTGCCAGAAATTCCGGCAATTCTGGGTGCTACCGAAACCCGCTACTACCGTAATAAAATGGAGTATACGTTTGCTAATAAACGGTATTTGCTTCCCGAAGAATTATCCGATGAAACCATTACCGCCGAAGCCAATGTAGCAGGTTTTCATGCCCGCGGCTTTTTTGACAAAGTGGTGCCTATTATTACCTGCCACCTGCAGCATGAGCCAACCAATCGCATAAGGCTGGCGGTTTTACATTATGGCATTCAACATAATTTAACCCATTACGATATACGACTGCACACCGGTTTTTTGCGCAACCTGTTGGTAAGGTTAACTACTACTGGCGAGCTGATGGTAAACATTGTATTGGCGTCCGATGATAAAAAACTGCGTGAAGGCCTTTTGGAGCACATAAAAAATATGTTTCCTGAAATAACGACGCTTTTATACACCATAAATTTAAAATGGAACGACAGCCTGTTTGACCAGGAGCCGGTTATTTATACCGGCAAGGGATATATAATTGAAAAGCTGGAAGACTTTGAGTTTAAGATTTCGCCCAAATCGTTTTTTCAAACCAACACCAAACAAGGCGAGCAACTGTATAAAATTGCCAGGGATTTTGCTGAGTTAGACGGCACCCAAACTTTATACGATTTGTATTGCGGTACCGGTAGCATAGGAATTTTTGCAAGTAAGCTGGCCAAAAAAATTGTGGGGGTTGATGTGGTAGAAGATGCCATTAAAGATGCCAGGGAAAATGCCGTTTTAAACAACATTGGTCACGCAACTTTTTTTGCCGGTGATGTTACCGATGTGTGTACGGATGATTTTTTTGAAATTCATGGCCGGCCTGATGTAGTAATTACCGATCCGCCACGGGCAGGAATGCATGAGCAGTTGGTTAAAACCTTACTGAATATTGCCGCACCTACCATTGTTTATGTAAGCTGTAATCCTGCAACGCAGGCCAGGGATCTGGCTTTACTGGATGAAAAATATAAGGTTACCCGAATTCAGCCGGTAGATATGTTTCCACATACATTACATATTGAGAATGTTGTACAATTAAAATTGCGCTAAGCTGGCTGTGAATTACTTTTGTTAAAGAAGAAGATTAATTATTATGACCCAATTTCGCCCGACACGTTTTGAGATTTTGCCGCTGATTATAAAGAACCTTTTGATTATTAATGTCCTGGTTTTTATAGCCCAAAAAACATTTGGCGTTTCCGGCACTATAAACATAGAGAATTTGTTTGCACTGCATCATGTTAAATCTCCTTTGTTTCAGCCGTGGCAATTAATCACCCACATGTTTTTGCATGGAAGTTTCATGCATCTCTTTTTCAATATGTTCTCGTTATGGATGTTTGGTTCTGTTTTAGAAAGTTTATGGGGACCCAAAAGGTTTCTTACCTTTTATTTCATTTGTGGATTGGGAGCTGCCATTCTCCAATTGGGTTTTCTGTGGTATGAATCGCGGGGTTTATTGGAAGATTTGGTATTACTAAAAGCCGCTCCTTCCCCTGAAAGGTTATTGGCTTATATTCAGCAATATAAATTAAGATTTGACGCGGAGTCAATTGAAACATTTAAAACCTATGTTTCTGACCCGTCAAATAATGTGAATATGCGCAGTGCTTTAACATCATTAAACAACGGTGTTAACAGCATAATTAGTACGGCAACTTTAGGTGCAAGTGGTGGCGTATCGGGTATTTTGGCAGGGTTTGTTTATTTATTTCCAAACACGTACCTGTATTTATACTTTTTTGTTCCCGTAAAAGCAAAGTGGTTGGGCATAGCTTATTTTGCTTATGAGCTTTATGGCGGCATTGTAAATGTTGAAGGCGACAATATTGCACATTGGGCGCATTTGGGTGGCGCAATTGTTGGATTGTTACTTGT
>JBBSJX010000025.1:0-18533 GCA_038256825.1 Chitinophagales bacterium | reverse complement strand
TGTTTGATGGCGAAAATATCTGGCTTATCTCGGGTAAAGACGGGTTGTTGTACGGGCTTTCGTTGTAGGAATTGTAGTATACTTTTAAATAAAAATATTATTATTGGCATGCAATGAAATGTTTTAGAAACAAAAATTTGGTTACCGGAAAAAATATAATTACTTATTAATGTTGCAGGTCTTTAGTCGTGAGGACATTTTTAAAAACGATGCCTTTGTTGACAATCAAATAGCCCTTGCCCAACAGGCAACATATAGAACGATCAATCAGGATGACCCTGATGAAGTGGCATATATGAAGCCCTTTTTAGACCATTTGCAGGCTTTTAACCCGATGCCAAAACAGTTGGATGAGTTTTGTGTATTGGCTTATGGCGCTAAAACAAAAGAAGATTATGAAAATAATTTCCCCCTGGTGATGGTGGAATTTTTTACTGCATTAAAAATTCAACAAGTTCATATTCTAACTGAAATCAAAATCAACTGGATAAATTTTGTTTTTGAAAATAAAGAAAAGTATGCGGCTTTTTTAACTATGGTAAACAATCAAACAAATGCAGTTGGCTTTCTGGTGCAGGTTACAGACCTGCCGGTGATACTGCCTCTGTTCTTTTTTACACACCCCGATCATCCGCATATTAAAATCATCTCATCGCAGGGCGATATAGTCATTGACCTGTTTTTATGTAAAGACGGAAACCTGCATACTTTGTTTGCTGAAAAAAATTATGAGCAACTGAAAGCTGCAGTAAACATGGCAGGTTTATTTATGGGAAGTTTTGAAGTTTGCCAGCTTTATAACAACAAACATTTTTGATTGTAATGTATGACTGAAAAAAGGGATAATAGTTGCTTAAAATTTGGAGGAGATCTTTTACGCCAATCCTGTTTTTCAAGTTAGCAGGTGTTCTACACCTTCTCCCGGAGTTTGGTTATTTCCTGATATAAAATATTGGGTTTAAAGCGTCAATTATTGGATTAATGGCGTTTACGATCTGTCGTTGTTTCACTACGAAGTAGGAGAAAGATTTGACGGTTTTTTCAAACAGATAGCATCCTCTAAAGTTGTTGAGGATGTTATTTGTTGATGTTCTAAGCCTTATGTTTTTTCGTTCCCATTCAGCTCTTGGTAAAGCCATCGCTGGTGTTAAGCTGTTAAGCATATAATCTGCCAGATGTATTACGGCGTGCATTGCCACTACAAATTGCGGAACTTTTACTGCTGCTATCTCGTTTCGTACTAGTGCTTCACCGCAGCCATTGGTGCTTTTCTCATCTCTAAAGTTTACTTCTTTTTCCCATCTCCATAAATATGCTTGTAAGAGTGTTTCAATATCCAATTCATTATCGTTGCAAACCAGGAAAGCTGGTTTGCAACGATAATTTGCCGCCAATTTTATTCGATAACCTAATGGAAAGATTACTACTAATTAAAAATTGTGGGCCCGGCCTGCCGTTCTCCACTTGAGTGATTTTATAACCTTTACCAAAAAAAAGTACTTTTTGCCGGCAGCCCATCCGGTAACTTCCTGGAGTGCTACGAAAAGATTATTGGTACACCCTAATGTAATCAACCTCCATAGTTGCCGAATTTAAATTAGGATCAACCGCGCCTGCAAAACTGCCCCCGATGGCCACGTTTAATATGAAAAAGAAATCGTGGTTAAAAGGAATGTTTGAAGAATTGGGCACAGCATGTATCAACATGTCATCAACATATATGCTGATGGTAGTTGTGGACCAATCAAGAACATATTTATGAAACTCGGTAGTGGCATTTGTAATGGTTTTGGTGTTGCCATCAGCATTGCCGCCCGATCTTCCGGGATAGTGTAAGGTGCCAAATATTTTATTGAGTTCGCTGCCGCGGTGTTCCATAATATCAATTTCGCCACAGGTAGGCCAGCCCACCGTATTTATGTTACTGCCCAGCATCCAAATGGCTGGCCAGCTACCCACACCTGCCGGTATTTTCGCACTCACTTCAACCCGTCCATATGTAAATGCAAACTTGTTTTGGGTAAGCAACCTTGCCGAAGTAAAGGTGCTTCCTGAATAATTTTCTTTTTTAGCTACAATTTTTAATGTTCCGTTGGAGACATATGAATTTTCACTTCGGTTGGTATAGAACTCCAGCTCATTATTGCCCCAGCCATTACTGCCGGTGCCAATATCGTAGCCCCATTTTGTTGGGTCAGGTGCGCCTGCGGTATTAAACTCATCGCTCCATAACAAAGACTGTTGTATGGCTACAACTACCTGTATGGTTTGGGTAGCCGTTTGCCCACCAGAACTTTTTGCCGTAACGGTAACCGTATAAGTACCTGAAGAAGGATACTTGTAAGTATAAACTCCTGACGGCACGGTTATAAAACTGCCATTACCAAAATCTATTACATAACTCACTGCATTTGTAGCGGTAGATGTAAATGTAACATTGCCACTTTTGTCGGCATTTACTACCGCCTTTACAGCCAGGTTGGTGGGTGGGCCGCCAGCGTTGTTATTGCCATTATCTTTTGCACACGATAGGAGCGAGATGGCCAGTATAAAACTACTTAAGAAGACTGCTTTCATAATAAAATTTTTAATTAATTCATTTAGTTATTGCGTTTATTTAATTGCTTTCGCTTGATTAATTGTACTGCCCCGTTGTTTTTAGATATAAGAATGACAGCATCATTTCTACCTTTTAAACTAACCATATCCCTGGCATCGCCGGGTATATAAAGCCCACTTGTTTTCCTGTTGACCGTTACAAAATCGCCTTTGCCATTTCCTTTTAAAAATAGTCCCATGCTTGCATCGCTATTTCCCTGCTGTACCCTGAAAGGGAAAAAGTTTCCTGTCATCAATAAATCATTTTTACCATCTCCATCATAATCATTAAAACTTATGCCATTAATGCAACTAAACTGCGCTTCTATGGGAAGCAGGTTCATTTTAAAGACTCCCTTATCGTTAATAAAAATGGCAGACGTGGTTTGATATACGTAATACTTTTGAGCAGCAGCTATTTGCTCAGGAGAAAAAATGTTTTCAAGCGAAGCATTTGCATAATCGGCATAGCGTAAAAACTTTTTGTTTAATCCCGGCATTTGTTCAATCAACTCATCCCGTGATGCGGTGGGAAAAGCGGCGCCCTTATAAAATTTGGTGATAACAGGATCAATGCTACCATCATTATTGAAATCGGCTGCATACGTTACCAGTGGCTCGCTGATACTGCATTTATACTGGGTGTTCGTTCCCATATTTCCGGCAACCAAATCCAGGTCGCCATCATTGTCAACATCTACAGCAAGTAACTTTTGCCACCAGCCATTGGTTTTATCCAGGCCCGCAGTTTCGGTAATATCCTTAAACGTATTTCCCTTCTCGTTGTGAAATATTTTTATGGGCATCCAATCACCGGCCACAACAAGGTCGGGCCAGCTATCATTATCCACATCGGCCCATACGGCGGTTGTTACCATTCCTGCATTAAATAAGGCTTTGCCACCGGCAATCGGGGTAATATTACTAAACCGTACCTGTCCTGTTGAGGCATCGTAGTCATTGGTCAATAATATATTGCCGCCGGTCATGGGATAACTGCCCGGTACCGTACGGTCGCCAATAAATAAATCTATGTCGCCGTCTTTGTCAAAATCGGCAGCAGCAACACAGCTACCACTATACACTTCGCGGGGTAAGGCATTGGTAGCATCGGTAAAAATGCCTTTGCCATTATTTAAGTATAATCGATCCTGCAGTTCAGGGCCCGGTTCCATCCACTCGTTACCACCACTTACTACGTATAAGTCCATATCGCCATCCTTATCGGCATCAAAAAAAACAGCACCTACATCTTCGCTCATAATGTGTTGTAGCCATGGCCCGTTTTTAATTAACGTAAACTTACCCTGGCTGTTTTGAAGGTATAAAGCACCTGCCTGGCCTGAGGGGGCGCCAATATAAACATCTTCTAATCCATCACCATTAACGTCGGCTTTGCTCATTAATGGCCCTTGCTTCGATAACTGAAACGGAATTAAGAACTCACGTTTAAAATCAACATAATCATTCTCTTTTTGCTTAAAATCTAAACCCGACGATTGGGTTATATCACTAAATAAAACCGCGCCTTCTTCAGCAGGTTGGCCTGGGGGCCTACTTTGCGATTTGAGTACTTTTAGCGTGGCGTTGATCGCGGGGTTTTGTATGGTTGTTATTGTGCCGCCGTTCCAGGTTACAGTAACCTTATTTATTTTTTGCTGTTTGCCAATACCAAAATTTAGCAGGTAATCAACCGACGACTGGTAACCTCGTACCGGGTACATTTCCTGCATTTGGGTACTGCTATCGGTGTATATAAATACTTTAGCGCCCAGGCCAAACAGGTTTTTACCATCGCCCTGCAGCGCAATTTTAATATAGTTGTTTTGGTTGAGTTCGTTGGTATTGTTGCGATAAAGCCAAACAGGGTCGTTGTTATTACAAACTACCAGGTCCAGGTCGCCATCATTATCCAGGTCAACATAGGCAGCACCGCTACTAATCCCTTGTTCATCCAGTCCCCAATTAATGCTCTCGTCAGAAAAAGTCAGGTCGTGTTTATTTTTAAAAATATAGTTGCTGATTTTAGTGGAAGGCATTTTTTTTACCAGGTCAAATAGCGGTAGGTTTTTCTCGTAGCTTTCGCGGGTCGACACATCCAGGCCTTTTTTTGCTGCTTCTGAATAGGCTTCGGCAACATCGTATTTTATAAAATCAAGATTGGTATAGTCTCTTAAATAGCCATTGCTTACAAACAAATCTTTCCAGCCATCGTTATCAAAATCGGCAAATAATGCAGCCCAGCTCCAGTCGGTGTTGGATACGCCTGCCAGTTGGCCTATCTCGCTAAATACGGGAAGACTATCCTTAATAAAACCCCTGTTTAATTGAAGCATGTTGCGGCTGTACTGGTAGCCATAACCACTGTCTACCATCAGCTTTTGTTGATCGTATTCATCGCCGCCTTTTAAAATTTTCTGGCGATAATTATCCTCGGGCAACATATCCATAGCAATCACATCGGGTAGCAGGTCGTTGTTATAATCTGCAATGTCAATACCCATGGTACTGCGGCTCATGTGGGCAAAGGTTTGTTTGCTTACTTCCTTAAAAGTGCCGTTTCGGTTGTTCAGGTAAACAAAATCCTGTTCATTAAAGTCGTTACTTACCATAATGTCGGGCCAGCCATCCTGGTTTAAATCGCTGATGCTAATGCCCAGGCCAAAGTTGATGCCGCTGCCATAAATGCCTGCTGAATCGCTTACTTCGGTAAAATGTCCATCATCATTACGGTACAGGCGGTTGCCAAATTGTGGATGGCGTAAGTTGCGAAGCCTGGTGGTATTGTAAAAAGGAGAGTAGAAACCTTTGGCGTGATTTAGTAAAAACATATCCAGGTCGCCATCCTGGTCGTAATCAAAAAAGGCTGACTGGCTGGTGTAAGTGCCTATCGCATCTAAACCAAAAGCGGCGGCCTGTTCGGTAAAAACAGGCACGCCCTCTTTATTATTTCCGCCGTTTATAAATAGCTGGTTTGCACGGTCAGCATCTGTACCAAAACCCGAATAGCACACATAAATATCAAGCAATCCGTCTCCGTTTACATCGGCAATATTTGCACCGGTACGCCAGGCATTTTTACCTGCAACACCTGCCTGGGCAGTAACATCGGTAAAGGCCATGTTACCCTTGTTAAGGTATAATGTTGAGGGGGTTTGGTTGCCCGTAAAAAATAAATCTGGTAGTCCATCATTATTTAAATCGCCGGTGGCTACTCCATTACCATTGTAATAATACTCATACATTAAAACATTGTGTTCGCTGGTTTCGGTTATGGTATTTGTAAAGTGAATGCCGGATTTATTGGGGTCAATTTTTTCAAACTGCTTTACCTGTTTACTACAACCTAAAGCCAGTAATGCTATGCATAATATGATAGAAGATGTTTGGTGCATTCTTAAATATAATAACAACTATGGTAGCCCGCATTGGTGCCCTGTTAAAATTAAATTGTTGCCCCAATGTTACTACCGTACAAGTGAGTGACACAACCGGGGCTCCATTAAAAACCCACTGCCGGCTACCAAAAAAATAACACATAAAACTAAGGTATAAGTGTTATTTGGATACCGGCAGTGGGTTTACATGTTGGTCATCGTTGCGTCGCAATCACTTTATCAGTTGTGCAAAGGGCATCGTGTGGTTAAGTAATAGCTGGCAGTTTATGTTTATTAATACCCCTGGTTTTGTACCAGGTTAGGGTTGCGGTCAATTTCAGTTTGAGGAATAGGTAAAACATTATAAGCCTCTTTGTAAGTGCGGTTTTCTAATTGCTCTATGGTATAATTAAAAGTGGCCCCGTTTTTACGAACATGCATTTTATTTACCGGCACGTTAAAATAAACCGAGCCTTGTTTCCACCTGCGCACATCCCAGAAACGATGCTCTTCAAATGCAAGCTCCACCCTGCGTTCGTTGCGTATGCGTTGCCTCAGCTCGCTTTGCGATAAGCCTGATAAAGCCGGCTGGCCTGCGCGCAGGCGCACTTGGTTAATAGCATTTAAAGCAGCAGCATCAGGACCAACGGCCTCGTTTTGTGCTTCTGCAAAATTTAATAATACTTCGGCATAACGAATATAAATCCAGTCGTTATCACCACCCTGGTAAACCTGGTCGGCGGTTACATACTTTTCGTCTAACAGTTTTTTAAGGCCATAGCCGGTTTTGGTTCTGTCGCCATTGGCAGCGTTTTGTGCATTACCACCATCAAACGTTTCTACTGTAATCCCTTTCCATGGCGAGCCATTATGTAAAATGGATTGGTCTAAACGATTATCCCTGTTGGTGTAGGGGTTTTGAGGATCGTAACCTGAAGCAGGATCAGAAACAGGTTTGCCGTTTTTCATTTCGTAAGCATCAACCAGGTTTTGAGTTGGCGAAAATCCTCCCCATGCACCACCTACCACATCAGGAGCCTGAATGCTCATGGCTAACTTCCAGGGTGTTTGGTGTGTACGGCCTGGGCGCTGGTATTTACTTGCAAAAATCACCTCGTTGTTACCTGCTTTGTCAAGAAAAAGCCTGTAGTAATTTGGATAAAGTGAATACCTGTTTAAATCTATTACTGCCCTGGAAGCGGTTGCTGCCGACTGCCATCTTGAAACATCGTTTGACGGGTTGTTAATAGGACTTGCATAATACAACAACATTCTTCCTTTAAGTGCAAGTGCAGCGCCTTTGGTTGCCCTGCCTAACTGGTCGGCGGGGTATTGCAAAGGAAGTACAGCAGCTGCTTCGTCGCAATCTTTTATTACCTGGTCTAAAACTTCTTTGTAGGTATTGCGCGGTACCAATAAATTATCATCAACATTTTGTTCTTTTAAAATTAAAGGAACACCGCCAAAAGCTTTTATTAAATCAGCGTAACAAAATGCCCTGATAAATTGTGTTTCGGCCTTTAAACGGTTTCTTAACGCTACATCGCCCGGTACCGTTTCAATTCGTGATAAAAGCGTATTGCACTTACGAATAACGAGGTAATCGAAAAACCACATTTCGGTTCCGTAGGTAAAGTTTGGATTTAAGTCACCATTATTTACACTGTTTAAAACGGTGGCAGTTGGTCCTTCAGCATCATCTGTAGCCATTGCAAGCATACCCATTCCCATCGACCAATCATTACCCAGGCCCGCATCCCTGCGATCGAAACCGCTTAATAAACTACCATAAATGTTATTTACAAACTGCGTAGTTAAGGTAAGGTCTTCAAACACGGCAACGTCCGACACAAAGTTGGTTGGTTTTATATCGAGGATATCTTTTTTGCAGGCACTCAAAACAGTAACTGCAATCAACATCATGTAAAATCTAAATTTATAGGTCCTCATAACAATAAGTTTATTATTCAAAATCGTTTAAAATCTCCTGTCTTAAAATTGCACGTTTACACCAAAGTTGAAGGTTACCTGTTGTGGATAATACCATCCTGAAGCATTATTGTTTTCAGGGTCAACGTTTTTAATATCGGTAAAGGTTAACAGGTTTTGGCCATTAGCATAAAACCTTAACGAACTGGCACCTACTTTTGTTAACAAGGCTGGTTTAACGGTATAGGCAAACTCCACATTTTTAAGACGTAAAAAAGAAGCATCCTTAACCCAGTAACTGCTGATGAGATTGTTATTACGGTCCGACTGTAGCGACAATCTTGGTAATGCTGCATCGGGGTTATCGGGTGTCCACCTGTTTAACCATTCGGCAGTTACACGGCCACTGTTATAAAAGGCCCAGGCGGCGTTTTGAATAAGTAATTGCTGCACTTTGGTTGCGCCCTGCCATAAAAAATTCAGTTCAAAATTTTTATAGATTACACCACCGGTTATGCCATAAGATACTTCGGGTAACGGACCACCGCCAAGGTAAGTAATGTCATATGGGTCAATCACACCATCCGGTTTGCCATTGGGTCCGCTAATGTCAGCATACTTAATATCGCCGGGCCCTGTTGAATTAGAAAAGGCGGAAGTTTTAGGTGAATTGATATAATCATTCATGTCTTTAAATATTCCAATAGCCTGGTAGCCATAATAACCGTTGTTTGAACGACCGGTAATTTTGCGGTTATCTGGTACATTGGCAGCTTCGGCTGCTTCAATTATTTTGTTGCGTGCAAAAGTTAAATTGCTCTTTACATAATAACTCAGGTTGCGGCTTATCCTGTTGTCGTGGTTAAGGGTTAATTCAAAACCTTTGTTGTCAACAATACCTAAATTTTCGCTGGGTAAAGTGCCACCAAAAGTAAAGGGAACCGATAAGCTTTTTGTTGCAAGAATGTCTTCTCTTCTCTCTTTAAAATAAATGAAATCAATACCCAGTAAACCCTTCCATAAACGGGCTTCAACACCTATATCTGTTTTGGTTGCCGTTTCCCAGGTTAGGCTTGGATTAGCAATAGCACCCGGAGCCAAACCATTAACAAGGGTGCCTCCAAAAGGATAATTGTTGCTTACCAGGTTATAACGGTTATAATAACCAAACCTGCTGGGTATACGATCGCTTCCCAATTGCCCGGTTGATCCTTTAAATTTCAGGTAATCCAACGCAGTAATTTCCTGGAAAAAACTTTCTTTCGAAGCAACCCAACCTACCGAAATGGCAGGAAAGTATCCGGTTCTTTTATCCGGTGCAAAGTTTTCTGACTGGTCTCTTCTTAAACTTACCTGGAAGAGGTATTTACCCGCAAAATCATAGTTAACACGTGCGGCGGCGCTTCTCAGTCCGTACTTATCTTCATTATCGTTTAATGTCTCATTTAAAGCCGGTCCAAAATTTAATATTTCAAGAGCTGAACTTGTAAAGGAATTTCGTGCGGCATATAAGCCACTGTTTGAACTTTCTTTTTGAAGAAACAAAACCAGGGCCGAAACATTATGCTTTCCAAAACGCTGGTCGTAGTTTATATGGCCCTGCAGCTCAAGCGATTTTCCTTCGCCAAAACTTTTTGAAAGGGATGATAAAACAGGGGCATTTGCTGAGAAGGTTCCATCAGCATTTTTTACATAAAGAGGTACCCATTTAGTCCAGCGTTTGTTGTATGAAAAATTCCGGTCGAATGCCAGTACTCCTTTAACTGATAAGCCTTTAACCCAGGGAATATCTTGTGTAATTTGAAAATTGGTTAGTATGGTATTGTCAGAATTCCGGTCGTAACCGTTGTTCTCATTTATAAAAGCAAGCGGGTTAGGGTATACGCCTGGTGCTGCAAGTAATCCATTGGAGAATATGGCAGGTTGGGTGGGCGGGTTCCGCATCGTATGTTCAAAAATGGTAGAAGTTCCTGTAGGAGGAGCATCACGATTTTCTAAACGCCCTGAAATGTCGGCAGAGAATTTTGTAGAGTTGGTAAGTTGTATATCGAGGTTGGTGCGAATGTTATAACGCTTATAGCCCAAACTGCTATACAATCCTTTATCATCAAGGTAGCCTAACGAAGTAAAATATTTTACTTTTTCGGATCCCCCGTTAAATGATAAGTTATGTTGCATTCTTGTTGCTGATCCACCTAATACCAGGTCCATCCAGTCAGTATTGGGATAACGGTCGCGGTCGGTACCGTTTTTAAATAATTCCAGGCGGTCGTTTGTAAATTCAGGCGTAGCATTTGGATTATCGTTCAGTTTGGCTTCGTTGTATAAAACACCGTACTCATACGAACCTAAGTTGTCGGGCAGGCGGGTAACTTTATTCACTCCATAATTAAACGAATAACTGGCAGATAATTTACCAGCCTTACCACGCTTTGTTGTAACGAGTATAACACCATTTGCGCCCTTTACTCCAAATATCGCTGCAGAAGAAGCATCTTTTAAAACATTTACTGATTCAATTTCATTGGCATCTAACTGGGAAAAATCACGGTATTGACGCACAATTCCATCCACAACAAATAAAGGCTCCATTGTTCCGGCTCCAAAAGTAGCGTTACCCCTAATGAAAATCTGGGCACCATCTCTTCCGGGTTCACCGGTGGTTTGTTTTGTAATAACTCCCGATACCCTGCCGGTTAAAGCATTACTTAAATCGCCCACAGGGCTTTGCACCAGTTCTTTGGTTTTAACCGTAGAAATGGACCCTGTTACATTGCTTTTTTTCTGGGTACCATAACCAACCACCACTACTTCGTCCATCGTACTCTCCCTTGGTGCCAATTCAACAATTAACTGTGAGGACCCATCACTTGTTAATTCAAGGTCATTCATTCCTATATATGTAACTTTTATCTTTCGCCTGTTAGCAGGTAGCTGCACCGTAAAGGCACCAGCACTGTTTGAGGTAGTAATTATTTTTGTGCCTACAACGCTTACAGTTGCACCTTCCAACGGTGCCCCGGTGGTTTTATTAGTTATGGTTCCTGTAACGGTTGTTGCCTGGGCCATTACCCCGGTTCCGCAGAAAGCCATTCCCAGGATAACCAGCCATATTTTTAAATGAAGTTTCATATAAGTTGATTTAGTTATTTTCTTGTGCGCGTGGTTGTACTTATTGTGCTATAAACTTGAATTGAAACACGGTTTCATTTTTTTTCCCTGCCCTTAGCACCATCGAAGTAGCGTTTATTGATATGATCCTGTAATTGTTTGAAGTAATATCGGTTGTACCAATAAACCTGGTTGGAGGCATAAAGCCTGGAAGTGTTATAGTTGCAATTCCTACTCCATCGGCGGTTGGACTAAAGGTAAATGGGGTTGAATAAGACTTGTCTGCAACACATGAATAATTGGGCTGCACGTTTCCTCCATTAAATGTGGAGCCGTTTGCATTGTAAGCCAACGTAAAAATATTGCTGGAAAAAGAAAATTTATAGGTGTCGGTAATTTGACAATCGGCTAAGGGGCCACCCTGGTAATATTCACCTGGGTTTCCTTCGGTACCCACAATAACTGCTCTGGCAGTTGGTACCGGATCCAGCTTCCATGTTTTTGCAGTAAGCAACTGGAACGTAGGATTGTTTGTAATAGAAGAGAAATCATCTGTTGCTACAACAACTGTTTGCGAATCTACAGTATATCCGCCCCTGCCATAGGCATATAATTTTACCAGGTAGGTGCCTTTTTTAGGAAAATAAGCGGTATCCGTTGCATTGCCTGCCCTGGTAACAGAACCATCCCCAAGATTCCATTGATACCGGAAAGCATTGGTAGAATTGCTGTTTAATAAAAAGGTATTGGGTTTTGAAGTTATCGGGCTAACAGTAAAAGAAGCAGTAGCTGGAGTACCCAATTCACCCGTGGTTTTTTTACACCCTTGTGTAATTGCCGTTAACATACATCCCGTTGTTATGGCAAGGCTAAATAATCTGAGATTAAATTTCATGATAGCGAGCATTTTAATAATTGGTTATAAACGCTGTAGGAACCAAACTTGTAAAAATTATTAATAACAGCCATTTAATAGCTGTACGGGTAATTAAACTTATTTGAAAAAAACTGGGTAAGATGCTTTCAAAAAAATTATCTGAAAGCACCTACCTCAGCATTGTTTTTAATTAATCATCACTTTTGAAGTGGATACTACTGGTCCGTCTTTTAGTGTCAGGTAATAAACTCCTTTAGTAAGAGTAGATATATCAATAGCGATATTACTGTCTGAATTCCGGCTGCCTAAAATGATATTACGTACCATATTACCCTGGCTGTTCACCAGTTGTAAACTTGCGGTATTACTATTAATAGTTTCTAATAAAACGTTTAAACGGTTTTTAGCAGGATTTGGATAGAACGAGAATGAATTAGATCCAAACCCGCTGAACTTTAAAGATTGAATGGAAGAGTAAGTATACTTGCCATCAAGGTCAATCTGCTTTAAGCGGTAATAATTAATTCCTTTTGATGGATTATTATCTAAAATTGAATACTGCTTTGCAGAGGTGGTATTTAAGCCTGAATTAACAAACTGTAGTTCTTTCCAGTCAGTTCCATTAATACTTCTTTCAACAGAATATCCTTTGCTATTAATTTCGGTAGCTGTATTCCAGTTAATAACCGATGCATTTCCACGCTTGTTAACATTAAAACCTGAAAGCGTTACCGGTAAAGAAGCACCTGTTTTATAAAAATAAACATTGTCAATATAAAAAGTTGCAGAGGTGCCATCCGGAACTAAAAACAATATTTGCGATAATCTGGTCCTATTGGCTAATCCTGTAAACTCACTTAAAGCAATATCAATTCCCTGCCAGCTATTTGGGGCGATAACTCTTTCAACGGTGCTTTCGGTATTGGGTGAACCAAAATTTACCAACCTGAATTTGAAGGTTGGTGATGCATTTGGGGTCCAAAGATCAATATGCACAGAGTCCAAACTGGTAGCATCAATCGGGCTTCCTATAAATTCAACTCCTGTAAAATGTCTTAATGTATACTTCTTGGTATCGTTACCATTAATTTGAATTTCTGCATAGTCCCTGCAGCAACTACTCCAGTCAGTAGCCCAGGTTTCTACCGGGCTGTTAGTATAAACATTACTGAATAACGATTTAACAGAATAGCCTGCACGTGTTGGAGAAGGAGCAGCAACAGTTGGTGATGGTAATGGTGCAGTAACGTTAACTGTTAACACCCCACCTGCATCCACAGTACCTAGTTTTGCAGTTACATTTGTTGATCCACCTGACAAAGCCGTTCCGGTTCCAAATTGGTCAACCGTAGCAACGGTTGTATTGGAACTGGTCCAGGTATAAAATCCCCTGCCGGTTTTCATTTGCTGGTTAACTGAGTTAACCGGAAAAATGGAAGTAAGCCCATTAGCAGTAAAGGTTTGGCTAACTTCTTTACTAATGGTCTCGGTTGCCATTGAAGCTGTAGGCGTTCCCACAATTCCCGGCGCTATATTTTCAAACTGAATATCATCTATCCATATATTATAAGCACCTTCGCCCGAACCTTCAGCAAAATGAAATAAACCTTTTATAGCTGTGGCTTTGGAGGGAGCCGGAATGGGAACATAAAATTTCTTCCAGGTCGATGTTACATTTACGCCATTCCACTCGGCTTCAAATACCAGGTTTCCATCTGCAGCATTGCCAAAGCCAACACCATCTAATAAGAATGCCGCATCATTTTTCGCCCAAAAACTTAAAACGTTATAGGCACTCAGGTCAACATCGGCGGGTGATACCAAAGCTCCCCCGGTGTAACCCGTGGTTACCGGTATTTTTAACGACTTAGAACCTGAATGGAATTGGGTACCATCAACCGAAAGGTTATTTACAGAGCCTCCAAATGGAGCGAAAGTGATACCGGCAGCATAATCATCTGCAAAAACAACAAACTGAGACTCTGCTTTAAAGAAAAATATGACAAAGGCAATTAATAGAGAGGAGATTTGTTTCATGTTTTGTGGTTTATTTATTTGAGATTTAAAAACTCTTTTCTGCTTCAAACAACAAAAAGGCAAGCTGTATAATATTCATGGTTAATTACGCCATAATGTAGTTGCTGACTAAGTTCAACTTTATAAAACCTAATTATAATTATTCAGGCACTTCATTACTACATCACTTAACAAAAATTGTTGTTTTTATTAAAAAGATATCTACAACAATACTACATCAATTGAATGCTTTTACCTGCATATCAATGTTTTATATTTTGTGCGTGTTTTTATTTTATTGACCCTTCTTTTGTACTTCAATGAAGCATTGTTGCGTCGCACTCTTCTACTTTTAGTTATCTATTCATCTTCTAAAAAATGTCTTCAGGGGTAATTAAAATTTAATGAATAATATTTGAATTATGATTTAGGGTACAAGTGTGCGACGCAACAATGCTTAATTGAAAACAAATGCTGGTCACCCAAAAACAATTTGTTTAATTGCTTATCCTTTTATTATTTAATAGCGGGCATAAAAAAAGGGACAAACCTTATTAAAGCTTGTCACTTTCTATACCTTTTATTATTTATTGAATGATAATTTTTACCGGTTCATTGCCCTCAACCCAAAGCATGTAAAAACCTGGTGCAGGTTTAGTTGCCAGTTTAATTTGCAATTTGTTTGATTGTGGTGCCTGGTATCCACTATAAATTTTATTGCCTGACATTCCGGATAGCTGTACCAATAATTTATTTGCCACCGCTCCGTTAAGTTTAACTTGGATGGTGTTGGTTACGATTGGCTGTGGATATACTACAACTTTTGATTGTACCTGGTTTAGGGTAACCGTTTTTACTCCATAAATTTTTGCTTGTCCATCTTTATCCACCTGGGTTAGCCTGTAATAATTAATTTCCGGTAAAGGGTTATTATCATACGCCAAATAATTGTTGGATTGGTTAAAAGGGTTTGCGGCTTTTACTTTTGCTAATGCAGTAAAGTTTACGCCATTTGTACTTTTTTCAATAATGAAATAATCATTATTTACCTCGTTTGCCGTTAGCCAGTTAAGGGTAACTATACCATTGCTGTTTAAAGTTGCGGTGTATTGAAGTAACGAAATAGGTAATGTTCCTGTACAGTTAGCACCTGTTGTATAATTATGCGGTGTAGCGCTTGAATTTCGTTCGCCCGACGGTGGGGTATGATAAGTAAAGTAAATACTCAACAGGGTTCCCAAAGGTATTTTTTTGGTAAACCTGAAGTCAGCCCCTATGGGTAACATTTCATAACCAGGGTATCCCACGGAGTTACCTTCTCTTATATAAATTAATGCGTGATTTGAGCCGGCAATTGGTGCAAGCGGATGAAAGATAAAAGTTACCTGGTCATTATTGGTTTCTATTCTATAACTATAATCGCCATTAGCCAATGTTCCGCAAAAGCCTGCAGAATGGTTTATGTTAACCAAAATGTTTACCAGGTTTGAAACTGTGGTATATCCTTGATTATCGGTAACCCACGCGCTGATAGTATGATTTCCTGCAGGAGCTGCGTTCCATGTAAATTCATAAGGGCTTGTTACATCGGTGCCAATTAAAGTAGCACCATTGTAGAACTCAACCTTAGATACCGTTCCATCATTATCGGTGGCATCTGCAGATATTAAAATGGAAGCAGGTTCGGTGAAACTTGCATTATTAACGGGGGAGGTTATATTAACCAATGGCTTGGTACCTGTAATACCCAGGCAATTAGTACCTGCAGTATAACTATGAGGATTTGCGGCTGAATTACGTTCGCCATTTGGTGGTGTATGATACGTAAAATGATAGGATATATTGGTTCCGCTGGCAAAAGGAATACTATAAATAAAATCTGTTCCCGAACGGGTCATTCCTACATTAATACTATTGGGTGCAGTAATATTAATTATAGCATTGTTACTTCCCTCAATAGGTGTAAGTGGATGAAACCTGAAAGTGACGACACCATTATTAGTGGTAGCTAAATACTCGTAGTCGCCATTAAATGCAGTTCCGCAAAAACCATTAAGATTAGGAGCATTTACTAAAACCTGTACCGGTGCAGAGGTAGTAGTTAACGCACTGTTATCGGTTGCTTTAGCAGTAAAGTTATAATTACCTGGTTGTACATTGGTCCATTCAAAACTATACGGACTGGTTTCGTCCATACCTAAATAAGTGGTACCATTAAAAAACTCCACTTTAATTATGGAACCCCCGTCATCTGCAGCAGTTGCATTAATAGTAATGGTGGCAGGCGATAAAAAGCTTGCTCCATTTACCGGTGAAGTAATTGATACCGTAGGAGCACCCGGAACACAAATGGACCCTGTTACATAAATATGTGGGTCGTTCATTGAATTGCGCTCTCCTGTTGGTGGTGTATGATAGGTAAAGTAAAAAGTAAGTGTAACCCCGTTGGCAATGGGCTTGCTATAAACAAAATCACTTCCACTGGCCGTCATTCCTGCGCCTCCGTAACCTCCGCTTCCTTCTTTAATATTTATGATGGCCAGGTTGCTTCCTGCAATTGGGGCTAAAGGGTGAAAAGTAAAATAAACGATGCCTGCATTTGTGTACACCTCGTAGCTATAATCGCCACTAACAGCAGTTCCTGTGCATGCCACAGGTTTAACAACAATGGCAACTGCGGCTGATGTAACGGTATTTCCATCATTATCAGTAGCCTTGGTAGTTAAAGAATAATTACCCGTAGGTACATTGGCCCAATCAAAACTGTAAGGGCTTGTTAGGTCGGTGCCAATTAAAGTTGCCCCACTAAAAAACTCTACTTTAGTTATAGTGCCATCCGTATCCGCAGCATTTGCATTAATGGTAATGTTAGCGGGCGCTGTAAATTGAGCATTATTTACCGGGCTGGTTATTGAAACAGTAGGAGGATTTCCTATTACCGTTGCAGGCGATTTCCAGAAGTAAATATTATCAAGGTAAACCTTGCCACCTCCAGGTCTTCCTTCCAATTTAAACTGGAAAATATTACCGAAATTGATGCCGGGAAAATTGGCCGCAGTAAGTTCAATGTCAAAACTATTCCATCCCGATAAGGTTGGGGTTAAAGTAACCTTTTTTTCAACCGGGCCCGGGTTGATAATAAACAAATCAAATTCGGTAACATTAGAGGTCCAGATATCTACGTGCAATTTTTCCATTGCCGATGCATTAATGTTTGGACTGAAATTGACGCCCTGGTAGTTTAAGTTATCATATTTTTTTGTGGTATTACCGGCAATTATTGTATCTGAAACAATAGTTGACTGGCCCCAGTTAGGAAACCAATTTGTTCCTGTAACATCACTATAAACACCGCTAAATAAAGAAATTACGTCGGCTGCATTACGGGGCGGAGGGTTTGGAGCCGGGATCATATTATTTGTTGTTCCTCCGCCGGAGCCGGGAACTGCTGTTCTGGAGTAATAAATATCATCAAAATAAAAATCTGCCGCTGTAGCCGCAGGGTCACCTGCAAACATAAATGCGCCTTTTAAAGATAGCAGGTCAACGTTCATACCCATTGGTGGATTATTGAAATCTGCCATAGGTAAGGTTACCTGGTGCCAGGCACCATCGCGTACAATGCCATACTTATTTGTACCTGCGGCAACGTTAAGCCACGACTCTCCGTGTCCTGTTTTTATTCCAAATTTAAATTGACCGTTATAGGTTGTTTTGTATTGAAATTTTAATGAGCCTGTTGAAAAATCCTTCAGGTTTACATAATTGTTTGAAACACCCATCCCAAACCAATCACCCGCATTTGCATGAACTGCCCATAATGTGCTGCCCTCAAATGGTGTGGGTGCGGGGGAGGTTATTAGTGTTAAATTGTTCCAGTAATATAATTCGGCATTGGTGCCATAAGTTAAAAAGCTGGATACCGGGGTGGTTTCGGTTAAAACACCAAAGTCGCCAGTTACGTTTACGTCATTTTCCAAAATCAGTTCATCTCCCGGGTTCTGGTAAATTTTTATATAATCCACCAACATTTTGGCTGGCAAAGGGGCAGTTATTCCATTGGCAGTATAAATGCCCGGATATGCTCCACCAACAGCAAGGTTTAAAAGCAAAAAATGAGGTTGGTGAAATTCGCTAAGATTAGCGCCTGCGCCGCCACTAATGTCAAAAGTGTAAAACTCCTCGCCATCTAAAAACATTTTTATGTGCTGGCTGGTCCATTCTAATTTGTATAGGTGATAATCATCAGATAAGTCAACAGCAGCATCTTTTGAAGCTGTATTAAATTCATGTCCTCCAGAACCATTACTCCAATGTAGCGCCGAACTAACTCTTTTATTGCCCATAAAATCGGCTAAGGCACTTGCAGCACCAATTTCCATAATATCAATTTCACCTATGGAAGGCCAAGACGGCCCCACGGTGCCCAATGTCCAGAAGGCTGGCCATAATCCTTTGGTAACGTTCGGAATTTTAATGCGTGCTTCAACGGTGCCATATTTAAAATGTACACGTCCCTCGGTTTTAATTCTACCCGAAGTAAATGCACTGCTTCCAAAAGCTTCCCGCCTGGCCTCAATTACCAGGCTTCCGTTTTCAATCCTAACATTCTCGTTTCTACTGGT
>JBBSJX010000024.1:0-18545 GCA_038256825.1 Chitinophagales bacterium | reverse complement strand
TTAACAGAGTCATTTGGCCAGAAGCACTTAATCTATACACTCCTTCAAAATCCATTTCCCGCGATGGATCGTTTTCGTGCTGCGGCAATCCATAAATCGGGTCAGTAAAGTAAATGTTATTATTACCGTCCACCACCAGGTCGTTTGGACTATTAAATTTTTTGCCTTTATAGTCCTTTGTCATAACGGTAAAGATGGGCTCAGGCTGCACCAACCCGTTTGTTAACCGGGCAACCTGCCTGTTTCCCGACTGGCATAAAATTAAATTTCCCTGCCGGTCAATAGCCAGCCCGTTCGATCCATTTTCACCTGCTCGTGGCAACGTATCAGTATAACCTGAAGGGGTTAAAAATAATTTTGCAGAGTCACCTTCCTGCCATTTATAAATTATATTTTCCGGAACATCTGAAAAAAGCAGCATTTGTTGCTCCTCAATCCAAACCGGCCCTTCACTCCAGTTGTATCCCCGGCCAATAACTTCAATAGTAGCTTCGGGGTTTATAAGCGCATTCAAAGTAGTATCGTACCATTCAATTTTACCTATTTTTTGGTCACCAGGTGGATGCTTAATATTTGTTGACGAATTGTTTCCATTGTTACATGACCCCAATATCACCAGAAAAGCAGGCAGGATAAGTGCTTTTTTAAACATAATAGTTAATTAAATAATTAAAACTAAGCTCCGTTAACCAATACAAAACGTTTGTAAATATTTATGTGCCCTTCAATTAATGCTTCATCAGCATTTATAAAATGAACCTCTTTTATATTTAAAAGTTCAAGTGCTTTTAAATAGTATAGTGAAAAGTCAAGGGTGGTTACCAGGTTTACGCTTCCATAGTTTTTATTTACCAAATCGGATAATTCTGCTGCAATAAATACCCCACTTAAATAATGGTAGTTTTCTTCTTCCGATAATAGGTTGAATAACCGGTTGGTACGTACATGAAAAAGACTGTTTAAAAAATTGTTTGATAAGCCGTCCTTAACTCCTTTGCTAAAAGGGGAAATGTTTAATGGAGTTGAATTTTTAACGGATGCACTTAGCATGCTTTTGGTACTTACCAGGTTAAAAAGTTCCCCGGTCATATAGGTTTTTACATGTGTTGCCATCCCACTTTTTACCGTTATGTGTTTGCTATGAGTACCCGGAAAAATGTATAATTGTTCTAAAGGATTATCAATAATATTACAACCTGTCAAAATGGTTTCTTCACCACGCATAACATCATCGGTGCTCCTTGCACCGGAAACAATAAACATTGGATGTTTAACTATATCCTCCTTAATATAATGAACATTTAAAGTAGAACCGTTGGTATTAAAGGGTAGAGAGGTATAAGGCAATTCCATCATTCCAATATTTGATGACGCCATTCCCGAAATGATGATACAAGAGGAGTTAAGTTTAATGGCTGCCTGTTGTTCAAGTGCTTCCACCTGACCCTGGATATAGTTGCTGTAAAAAGTAAATTTGTCTGTTGTGGAATTATTGTGTTGCCAATCATCATACAAGGCTAAAATGCCCTGATTGCTATTTATTTCAGAAAGTACTTGCCGGGTATTTATTTCAATCAATCGTAACCTGAAATTTGAAGAACCCCAATCGCAACTAATTAATTTATTCATTGTTGTAAGTAGCTTCAATTAAAAATTAAGGGAAAAAAAAGGTGCCCAATGGTTTGCCGATGAACGTAATGCGACGCAAGGATGTTGCTATAAAAAACTTAGGCTCGTACCCAAATTATTTATTAATGTACTTTAATTCTTCAGACACTTTCATCATTGTAGTTTGTTTCAATCCTTTCTACTTTGCCTACCAAAAAAATATAGCACAATGCCCCTGCAACCCCAAGGCTGGCAATAAAAATAATAGCGGGTGCAAAGCTTACTTCGGTTACAAGATAGCCAATGATGAGGGGGATAAAAACAGCAGCGAGGCCGCCAATAAAATTAAACACGCCACCGGTTAAACCTACCAGGTGTTTGGGCGCCAGTGCCGAAACAAATACCCATGTTATAGATGCAAGCCCATTGCCGAAAAATGAAAGGCACATAAAAAAAATGATTAGTGCCGGGCTGCTCACATAATTGGCTCCAATAATGGAAACGCTTAGTAAAAGACCGGTAATAACCGGGGCTTTTCGTGCAATACCGGTATTTACACCACGGCGTACAAGGTAATCGGATAAAAAACCTGAAATTAAGATGCCTGCAAAGGCCGCCAGGAAAGGCGCTGACGCCAGGTAGCCTGATTTAATAAAATCCAACCCGCGGTATTGCACCAGGTAGGTAGGAAACCACGTTAAGAAAAACCACATGGTGGCGTTTAACATAAACTGACCAAGGTAAATACCCCATAGTTTTTTGTGGCTGAATACTTCTTTTAAATCTGCCCATTTAAAAGCAGGCTTTTCTGATTGTGCATTTTCTTTTCGAACGATAAGCCCTCCGCCATTTTCAATATAATCCAGCTCGGCCTGGTTTATTTTTTTATGTTCCAAAGGGCCGCGGTACATAAAATACCAGGCAATTCCCCAGGCAATTCCAATAATGCCGGTTATAATAAATAACCCCCGCCATCCTGCATAATGTTGTAATAGCGTGAGGGCAGGGGTTAAAAAAGCCAAACCAATAAATTGGCCCGATGTATAAATGGCGATGGCAGAAGCTCTTTCTTTATCGGGAAACCAGGTGGTAACAATCCTGTTGTTGGTGGGGTAGGAGGGCGCTTCAAAAACCCCGATGGCCATGCGCAACCCAAACAGTGAAGCAAAACCTTTGGCGAACCCCTGTGATACTGTGGCAATGGACCAGGTAATTAAACAAAAAGTATAAATTATACGGGGCCCAAAGCGGTCTGCCATAATTCCACCAGGTATTTGGAGCAATGCATACGTCCACCCAAAAGCTGAAAAAATATAACCGAGTTGCACCGGTGATAAATTGAATTCTTTAATTATCTGTGGCCCTGCAACCGAAATATTGCTGCGGTCCATGTAATTGATCACCACGTTTATAAATACCATAGCCAGTATAGCATACCGGGCACGCGATGGTTTTTGCAATGTCAATGTATTCATATAGCAGGTAGAAAATTTTTTTTAAGATTACTGTTAGGGCGTGTCCCAAGCTGCGCAAGGGCCAGGCTGTTCGCTTTTACTCCGCCACAAAATCCACGCACAAATCTTCAGCGGGGTAACCGCTACCATCCTTCACGCATTTACGATAGAATATCTACCATTCTGCAACACTGCCATCATCATGTCGCCATAGCGGGTTTTTCCAGTTGTGTCCTTCTTTGGTCATTTTAATAATGTGTTCTTCATTCATTTCTATTCCCAGGCCCGGACCCGATGGAAATTTCACCATTCCATCTTTATATTCAAATACTGATTTGTCTTGCAGGTAATCCAATAAATCACTCCCAGTATTGTAATGAATGCCCAGACTTTGTTCCTGTATAAAAGCGTTGTGGCAGGTAGCATCTACCTGCAGGCAGGCTGCCAATGCAATGGGGCCTAAAGGACAATGCAGCGCCGCTGCCACATCATAAGCCTCGGCCATGCTTAATATTTTTTTACACTCAGTAATTCCACCTGCATGCGATACATCGGGTTGTATAATATCAACGTATCCATCTTTAAAAATATTTTTAAATTGCCAGCGGCTAAACATACGTTCGCCCGTAGCAATGGGAATGCTGGTATGATTTGCTATCTCCCGCAGTGCTTCATTGTTTTCGGGAAGCACCGGTTCTTCAATAAACATCGGGTGAAATTGTTCCAGCTCTTTTGCCAAAACTTTTGCCATGGGTTTGTGTACCCGTCCATGAAAGTCGATACCTATACCTGCCGTATTGCCCAGTACATCACGCACTGCGGCCACACGTTTTAAAACCATATCAACTTTATCAAAATTATCAATGTACTGCAGCTCTTCGGTAGCATTCATTTTTATGGCTTTAAATCCTGAAGCCATTGCTGCTTGGGCTGCGGCCGCCACCTCCGATGGTCTGTCACCTCCAATCCACGAGTATACTTTTATAGCATCCCGTGCTTTACCACCCATTAGCTGGTAAACAGGGGCGTTGTAAAATTTGCCTTTAATATCCCATAGAGCCTGGTCAATACCCGATAGTGCGCTCATTAAAATGGGGCCTCCCCTATAAAAACCACCCCGGTACATCACATTCCAATGGTCTTCAATATGCATCGGGTCTTTTCCTACAATGTTTTCCATCAGTTCTTCAACAGCAGCTTTAACAGTAGCAGCTTTTCCTTCTATCACTGGTTCGCCCCACCCGGTTATTCCTTCATCGGTCTCAATTTTTAAAAACAACCAGCGAGGTGGTACCTGGAATAATTTGTAGCTTATTACTTTCATAAGGGATGTGTTTTATTTACTGATAGTACAAAAGCTATTGCCCGCTCAGTTAAATTTTGCAGGTAGGCATCGTTTACCGTCTGGTTACTTACCAGAGCACTGCCTATACCAAAAGCTACGGCCCCTGCTTTTTGATAATCCTCGATATTATTTAAATGAACACCGCCGGTAGGCATAAGCTCTATGTGATTAAGTGGCCCAAGAATATCTTTTATATAGCTGGGTCCGGGGCAAGGAAAAACCTTTATTATATCTGCACCATTTTGATGGGCTTGTACAATTTCGGTTGGCGTGTAGGCACCGGGTAAACTTAAGCACCCTGCTTTTTTGGTAATATGTATAACTTCAACATTTAAACTGGGGGAAATGATAAACTGTGCTCCTGCACCAATAGCATTTTCGGCATCCTTTGTTGTAATAACAGTGCCTGCACCAACCAACATTTTTTCACCCATTTTATTGGCTAATTGTTGAATTACTTTAAAGGGATTTTCCGAGTTTAATGTTATCTCAACCAATCTAATTCCACCATCGTAAAGAGCATTAGCAATATCAGGTATAGAGTCGGGAGGCATTCCACGTATAATGGAAACAATTTTATGCTTTAGTACAATTGATAATGACGACATTATTCAACAATATTTTAGCATTGAAATTAGAATAACTATTGAATTAGAGAAAAAAAGTAATTTTTGAAGTGGAGATAAGAGAAGTTAAGTCTTAAGAAACTAAATCAATACACATGCAATGTTCTTTTAACAGGGTGCAATTCAAATGGTCGCTCTGCTTTTTTGTGGTTCTGCCAGGCTTACATGGAACATAATTGTAGTCTGACCGACTAACGGCGATTCACTCTTTTGTACTTTTATGTTTCAGGCATCTTTTCTCACCTAAAATTAGAATGCGTTTAAAAAGCTAATGCGACAATTTACTATGCAACCATTTAGCAGGAATATTTTTGATTATGCAAATTCCTGTAAAATTTTTTAATGAAAACCGGGAAAGGGGAGGGAAGGCTTTTTGGCCAGAGAGTCTAAGCGAGAAAGCTTAGCTCGTCTGGTTAAAAATGAGATATTATACTTTTTTAACGGAAATAGCATTAGGTCCTTTATGTCCCATTTCTACTTCAAAAGTTACTTTGTCGTTTTCTTTAATAGGGCCCGACAGGCTATTAATGTGTACAAATATGCTTTCCTGGGATTGCTGGTCTTTTATAAAACCATATCCTTTTGAATCATTAAAGTGGGTAACTACACCTTGCCTTACAATATCCTGCGGTGGTGTATCCGATTGTTTTGGCACGCCAACATGAATATCCTCACTGTTTATAACTTTTTTCTTTCTTGGATCGGGTGGAGTAGCTGAAATGTTACCATTTTCGTCGATGTAAGCCATCATTTCGTCTAAACTTTTTCCTTTTTTAGAGTTTGCCTGGCGGTCAACTTTCTTTTCCTGCTTTTCGCGTTTTTTTGCTTGTCTTTTCTTTTCGTTTTCTTTTTTACTAAAAGTTTCCTGTGATTTGGCCATAAATGTGTTTTAGAATTTTATCCGTTCCTCCAGGAAAAAGTTCGAGGAAAGAATGATTTGATTTTGGCAAAGATACAAATAAAAAAGGCTTCTTTAAAATTACGACACGCTGCATTTCAAAACTTTCTAATATTTATTCAATCAGTAATATATATGTTTTAAATTCTAATTTCAATATTTAGAAGATGTTTTTAATTATGGGCAATTTTGAATGAGCACTGTTTTTGCATATTGTTGTTTTATAAAAAAACATTAATTATGAAGAGACTATTATCCTTAAGCACATTACTCCTTTTTTTTCAGTCTTTTATTTTTGGACAGGATAGTGCCTCAGTCTCATCCATCGGTAATCAAATAGAAAATAGTACTCCCTTTTTTTCGATGAGAGTTTTGGAGGAGCAGGAACCTTTTACCTCGCCCTACCATATGAGTTTTAAAGTTGATGGGCCCATTATTGGGGCGGGGATTGGTTTAACTGCTTTTGGTACCTACCTGATAAGCCAGAAAAATGACCTTACGGATGCACAGCTTGCAACCAAAACCCGTGATAAAATTCCTTTTTTTGATCGCGGCAATGCAGGTTACTATTCCGAAAAAGCGGATCGTGACAGTTATGTTCCCTTTAAGTTTTCGTTTGCTTTACCGGTAGCGCTGATGTTACTAAATAAAAATGAGCGCAAGGAACCGGTTAAGGTTTTAGCACTTTATATTGAAACTATGGCTGTTACGGGAACACTGTTTACTATGGCTACCGGCAACATTTACAGAAGCCGTCCTTATGTATATGGAAACCTGGCGGATGTTCCTCGCAAAAAGGACAACGATTCACAACGATCATTTTATGCAGGTCATACAGCGGCAACGGCTGCAGCCAGTTTTTATGCAGCCAAGGTTTTTAGCGATTACAATCCGGATAGTAAAGCCAGAGTGTGGGTTTGGGTATTAGCTGCGGCCTTGCCCGCATCGGTTGGGTATTTAAGATATAAGGCGGGCATGCACTTTTTAAGTGATAATCTGCTGGGATATGCTTTGGGCGCCGGAGCAGGTATTTTTATTCCTGAATGGCATAAAAACAAAAAACTGAAAAACATGACTTTTGTACCACAAGTAGGAAATGGCTACAAAGGGATTGCATACACGTATACGATTAACTAAAAATATAGAACCAGGTAAATAAAAAATAAAGTCGAGGCAAATACCTCTACTTTATTTTTTATACACAACCATCTAAACACTATATGCTTCTTCTGCATTTGCTTTTATAAGGATGATTATCATTTGATTTGTATTCCATTTTCCTGGTTTCTACTTTTTTAACTACGGGTTTCTTTCCTATGCTTATGGGTATGCCCACTGTTGCACTCCAGCCGGAAACTGCGGATTGTAATTGGGTATTGATTGATTTCAGACCCGCATCGGTGGTAATAGTTTCGGTATTATTTCCTAAACCTTTAAAATAATTTAGTGATACAGTAAGATGCCTTTTTACACTATTGGCAAATTCAAAACCTACACCGGTTATTAATGTTGTATTTGAATTACCGGCAAGGTAGGTAGCTGTGTTACCTGATGTATGAAATTTTGAATTGATAGTTTCAGGTGTGGCAGGATTGTAGGCAACACCAACTGAAGGTTGTATGCGAACAAACAGATTTTTGTTTTGTGCTTTGGATACAGTCGTTTCTCTGCTTTGCATTGCACCCCGGTTATAATTTTTATATATGCCACATTTACTATAGGTGGTACCGGTGTTTGGCTTTGTAATCGTTTTATTTACCGGGGCTGATTTTTTAAAATAAATAGGTTTTGTGGTTGCCTGGAAACCTGCCTGCAATTGCACCTGCATATTTCCCTGTGTAGCCTGGTAATTGTATGCTCCATTTTCGGGTTGGGTAAAACTGTAAGCTATGGTTTGGCGACTTGACGATATGCCTACGTAAGGTCCATACCCATTTTTAAGCTTGTAGTCTAATCGTAGGCCATAGGATGGATTGAGCTGCGATTGTAATGGTTTGATTTCCGGCAGATTATTATAGGTAATTTTTGTTGCCGGGTTTTGTAAACCAATTTGAGGAAGGAGGGTAAATTTTTGAGCACTTGCAGATGATACCCCAATAACAAATACAAGGCTAAGGAGTGTAGAAGTTTTCATAAAATGTATGTTTCTTACTAAAATAATATTCTTTTTAAATAATTGCAACCACAAAATGATTAATGGGTAAAACGTAATTTTAACCCGGTTAAACCTGCATATTAAAAGGTGGCTGAGGGTGAAAGAAAGATTATTTTTCGTTATTAAAATGCATAATATAAGGCCGAATTAAGCTATAAAGTACAAGTGTGCGACGCAACGGCTGTCCGGAAATAAGGTAATGCCGGGTACATAAAAATAAAAATTTCGCCAGCTTACTTTTGTAGCCGTGCCTGGATTTTGCGTACGCGGTCTTCCAGTTTTTCACTGCTCATGTCTTCGCGCATGCTATCAACTTTAATGGGGAAGCAAAATGGCGTTAACTGGGTTGGGAAGGTGAGGATGATGGCACTTTGCTGAATGCGGGTAAGCATATTGCGGAGGCGGGTTTCCTCCATTTGTTGTTCCATAACCTCGGCATACGACTGGCGCAAAAGGAGGTTGGCGTTTTCGTACTCGCTGAATACTTTAAATAACAACCCCGCAGACGATTGTATGTGCCGTGTTTTTTTTTGCTCGCCGGGAAAACCCTGGAAAATGAGTCCGCCAATAACCGCAATGTCGCGGAATTTGCGTTTAGCCATTTCGGTTGAGTTAACGCTTCGCTGGATGTCGGAAAACAGGTTGTCGGTTGTGAACAGTTCGTATACATTGGTATCGTCAACAGGGATGGGTTGATCGCTCAGCAATTCAAAACCATAATCGTTCATGGCAAAAGAAAAAGAGATAGGCGTTATTTGACTGATGCGGTAGGCTAATATGGCTGCCATTGCTTCGTGAACTAACCGGCCCTCAAAAGGGTAAACAAATAAATGAAAACCATCTTTGGTTTCTATTTGCTCTACTAATAGTTCGTTTTCGCGGGGAACGTGTGAAAGTTCATCCTGCAAATCGAATAACGGTTTTAATGAAGTGATTTCAATATCTCCTGTGGCGGAAAGGGCCTCGTTAAATTTGCGGCGAAGCATTAAACCAAGATTAGATGACAAAGGCATGCGACCGCCATCCCAACTGGGAATGATGGATTTTTTTGCATTGGATTTGCGGGTTAAAGCAGTCATATCTTTAATCATCACAAATTCGAGGGTGCGGCCGGCCAGCGTAAAAATATCGCCTGGGTCCAGGCGGCTAATAAAACTTTCTTCTATAACTCCAATATAACCCCCAGCCATAAATTTTACCCTTACCATGCTATCACTTACAATGGTACCTATGTGCAGGCGGTGACGCATAGCAATACGCCGGTTTTTAATACGATAAACGCCGTCGGGTTCTATTTCAACTTTTTTATATTCATCGTAAACCTGCAAAGCCTCGCCTCCGTTAACAATGCTATTTAAAATCTGTAGCCATTCATTGTTCGTCATGTCGGCAAAACAATGGGTACTTTTTATTTCGTTAAAAATGATGTCGGGACGTAAACCTTCGCCAATGGCAAGGGTGCACAAGTATTGAGTTAACACATCAAAACAAAGCATGCGCGGCTCCCTGCTTTCAATCAGGTTTTCGTTCATAGCCTGTTTTAGTGCTGCGGCTTCCACTAATTCCAATGTATGGGTTGGTAAAAAGTAAATTTTACTCACTTTGCCGGGCTGGTGGCCACTGCGACCTGCACGTTGTAAAAAACGTGCAACACCTTTTGGCGATCCTACCTGGATAACGGTTTCAACGGGGCGAAAGTCAACACCAAGATCGAGACTTGCGGTGCATACCACCGCTTTTAAAGTGGTGGTATGCAGGGCTTCTTCCACCCAATTTCGTAATTCGCGTTCAATACTACCATGATGCAAGGCAATGGCGCCGGCAAGATCGGGTGCCAACTCCAGTATTTTTTGGTACCAGCGTTCGCTCATGCCCCTTGTATTTATAAAAATTAAAGTGGTTGTATTGGCGCGGATAATATCAATTGCACGTTGGGCCAGGTTAAGGCCCAAATGCCCGGCCCAGGGAAATTTTTCAATCTCCTCCGGGATCACTGATTCTATTTCAATTAGCTTGTTTACGTTCGCTTTTATTATTACAGGTTCGGGCTGATTGGGTGTCAATAGTTTTAAGGGAAATAATAAAACATCTTTTGCCTGTGCAAGGTTTCCAATGGTTGCACTTATACCCCAGATGGAGAGAGAGCCGGTATTTTTAGAAACAGTTTTTTTTGTTTTTGTTGTATTTTTTTTATCCTGTTCATTGTTGAGGGCAGCTTTTAAACCGGTTAACCGGGATAATGCCAGTTCAATCTGTACCCCTCTTTTACTGCCAAGTAATTCGTGCCATTCATCAACTGCTACTATCTGTAAATTTTCAAATGTTTTAGGGTAGTCTTTAGTTGCTAATAAAAGATGCAGGCTTTCGGGGGTAATTATTAAAACCTCGGGCATATGGCGTTTTTGACGGGCCCTTTCATTCAAATCAGTATCACCATTTCTACTACCAATTTGCCACTGCATGCCCAGCTCAACAATGACCTCTTGCATTGCACGATTAATATCTTTAGCCAGTGCACGCAAAGGAGTTACCCAAAGTAATTGAAGGCCATTTTTTGTTTTGGATTGATAGTTACCCGGATTTTGGTTGATAAAATTGATAAGTGCACCCAGGAAAACGGAAAAGGTTTTACCAAATCCTGTTGGCGCATTTACCAGGCCACTGTTTCTTTTATGAATTTGCTGCCATGTTTCCATTTGAAACTGGAAGGGCTTCATTTTTTTTGATTCAAGCCAATTGTTAATGATCAGGTAGCCGGGAGATTGTTCAAATTTCACAGTGCGAAAGTAAGTTTAGCAAGCAGAACCTTTAGAAAAGAAAATTATCGACAGCTAGTGTATTTCAATTTTTTTAATCATAATTAACTACAAAGTTTTCAGGTATTCAATAACCGCTTTTCTTTCGGTTGCAGATAATTTATCGCCAAAATAATGCCCGTAATTGCCATAACCATTTATGGTAGTATTGTAAATTTTTCTTTTAGGTTTTAGATGTTCTTCATACTTCCATCCAATATTTTCATAATCATATTCCGGCTTATTAAAATCCCTCGACCAGTATTTTGGCCTGCTTTTGCTATTCAGCACACCTTCCAGCGTTGGAACCGAGCCATTGTGTAAATAGGGTGAAGTTATCCAGATACCGTTGAGTGGTGGAGCAATATAACCATCGTAGGGTACCAGTTTTGCCGGGTTTGCACCCATGGTAAACCAACTGTTATTAAACCAGTCAATCACTTTTGGAGAGGAGTAATTTGCTTTGTATAAAGCAGAATCGGTTTTGATAATACTGGCAGGGATTAATAAATTGGGAAAGGTTTCCTCCTCACCATATTTACCATGGCATTTTGAGCAATTTTTATCGAAAAGCGCTTTACCGGATAAGGCTAATTGATGGTTAATGGGTTTCGGATATTTAGGTGGTTCTATAGAATATAAGTACGCCAGCACATCATTAAAATGTGTGTACACTTCACGTGCTTCCGTTGTATCGGTTACGGTTAGTAAATTGGATGCCATTAAAAACTTTGCAAAGTCGCCGCGACCAAATCCATTATAAAACATGGCATTTTTTTTCTTTAACATCCACCAGGCAGGAACATCTGTAGGTATCACTTCAGCAGGAATATCCATTAAAGGTTGATTACTCCATTTAAATGTAACCGGATCGCGATGCGCTGCAAGAATGCCCGCTAAGTGATCGGCCGCATTTACCCCTCTTACTTCGGTTTGTAATTTGGATCCTAATGCCTTCGTAGACTGTATAAAGTTTTTTGAGGCTTCATATTTGCCACGATCTAATGACAGTATGCGTTCTAATAAAAATCCTGCAAGTTTTGGAGCCACTGGCCCGGCAGAAAAATCGATTGTAGTGTTGCCCAAGCCTACATAAAGTTGTCCTTCAAATACCTGTGCATGGCATTGCAGGCAATTAGGAGCTACAACCAGTTCACCATTCGGCGCATTAATCGCTGTAAAATCGTAGTTAATTGATTCATTATTACCTTCTCTTTTAAGCAGATTTTGTTTGTTACTACCTACAACCATTTTAAACCAGTTATAGGGTATACCGCTTTTAAGATAATCACCTGTTATAAGGTATTTATAACCGCTATCAGCATCGCCGGTTTGTTGTGGCGTATACGGTATCGGTACTGGTTTATTGTCATCGCCGGTAAAACTTAAATAGGCAACACAACTTGTTATTAAAAAAGATATGATCAAAAATTTCTTCATAAACCTAAATCGGTTAAAATTACTACTTGGGGTATCAGGCTTTTGCCTTTTAATACCCTTATAACATTTGAAGGTTTATATAGTTTTGAAAGATTAAGAAATGCAGGATCGTTAACTGATCGGGTTGATGTAAAGTTTTGGAATGAATTATTATTAGCCGTTGGCGAGCAATTGACCCTGGTAATATTTGATTAATCTTAAATAATCATTCAGGCAATAAGGATACAATTTTAAAATTTGATCCTTACGGAACAAAAACCATTTCGTTTAAAGGAGCTAAAAATTAAAAACGAAATAGCTTGCATCATTTTAATATTTTTTTAATTTTGTGTTTTTGATGCGTTTATTGGTTTTTGAATTGGTTGTTTTTTGGTTTGAATTTTTTCTATAGTCGTTTTGTTGGTGAAAATCAGACCCCTTTCCAGGGGTCTTTTTATTTAGAATACATTTTTTTGTAAGCGGTGCCTAAATGCTCAATAATGTCACCTGCAATTAAGGCTTCCTGGCTGGTTTTGGCGGCGGCAATATCTCCGGCCAACCCATGAAAATACACACCAAATAAAGCGGCATGCTTTGGTGGATAACCCTGGCTTAATAAACCTGTAAGTATACCAGTTAAAACGTCACCACTTCCGGCAGTTGCCATGCCGGCATTTCCGGTAGTATTAAAAACTCCCTGTCCATCGGGGCATGCTATAAAAGTTCGGTGGCCCTTTATAAGAATGTAAATTTTTAATGATTGTGCATTTTTTAAAGCCATATCCAACTTAGTAAAATCGTCGGAAGCTTTGCCAAATAATCGTTCAAACTCCTTGGGGTGGGGGGTAAGAATGCTGCCTTCCGGCACCAGGTTAAGCCACTGTTTGTTTTTAGCAATAATGTTTAATCCATCCGCATCAATAACCATTGGTTTTTTAAAAGATGTTAATACCTTTTTTACCATTTGCTGAACCTTTTCATCCGTACCAAGGCCGGGACCTAATCCAATGGTGCTATAAGTTTCCCAGTTAACCTCATCAAGTTGTTTAAATGGCATTGCCATCGCTTCGGGAAAGGCTGTTTGTATAACCTTCATTCCCCATTGAGGCACTGCAACGCTTACCATACCGGCGCCTATATGTAAACAGGCTTTTGAAGTAAGAATGCAGGCACCCATTTTACCCTTGCTTCCTGCCAGTATTAAGGCATGGCCAAAACTGCCTTTATGCGAAAAATTACTGCGGGGCTTATAAATTAATTGAACAAAAGAAGTTTCAATTGTTTGAAATGCGCTGGTTTCGACACTTGCATAATCTTTATGTAATCCAATATCTAATACAGTAACCTCCCCCAAATTTTCCTGGTTTTCCGGAAGTAAAAAAGTCAATTTTAATACCTGGAAGGTTAAGGTATAATCAGCCTTTGCTACTGTATTGTTACCAGATGATTTATCCGCAAACATTCCGCCCGGAATATCAATAGAAATTATTTTTGCTTCTGACCTGTTTATGTAATTAATTAAACCTGCAGTCAAACCTTCTACTGGCCTGTTTAGGCCGGTTCCATACAAACATTCAACCAGCACATAGCCTGGTGAAATACGGGGAAAAAGGCTTTCATCCTGGATATAATGTACAGGAACATCCATTTCGTGCAGTCGCTCCAGGTTCAATTGAAAATCTTTCGATCCAGGGTTGCCAGATTCAAGAATATAAATCTCTGCTTTTAAACCTGCAGTTATCAATTGCCGGCCAATTGCCAATCCGTCGCCACCGTTATTGCCTTTTGCACAAAATATTTTAAACGGGTGTGCAGCAAAGTGTTCAATTATCCACGCCGAACACTGTGCCGCGGCACGCTCCATTAAATCCAGCGATGTTACGGGTTCATTTTTTATAGTGTATTGGTCCCAATGGCGAATTTGTTCAGCAGAATAGATATTCATTCTTAAAAATTATATAAACAGGTAAGCTTAGTCAAAGTATATTTTGTTACCAACAATTGGATAAATATGAGGCCCCGGTTGTGTCACTCACTTGTACTACATCTTTTCATGGCAACCTTGCTGGATAAAGTAAAAAGTAAAAATTAAAAAGTAAAAAGTGAGCTATCCTTTTTCAAACAGTCTTTCGGCCATTTTTTCGTCATGGCCATAAATGTCATCTCTAAAATTAAGCAGGCCATCACCATCTACCCAGGCAGTAAAATACGATATGATAACCGGTACCGCTTTCTTCAATGTTACCCAATCTTCTTTTTGTGAATTCATGGCTTCATCAATAGTAAAAGAATTCCATTGGGGTTGATTGCTTAATAAATATTCCGCCATTTTTTTAGGTTCAGCAAGGCGAATGCAGCCATGGCTAAAAGCCCTGCTATTTCTGTCGAATAACGACTTTGCCGGCGTATCGTGAAAATATATATTATAGCTGTTTGGAAAAATAAACTTCACTTTACCCAGGGAGTTGGAGCTTCCGGGCTTTTGCCGGATAAGGGGTAGGCCATTACTATAACCAGTTTGCTCCATGTTATGACTGTTCAAATAATTGGAGTTTTTACGAATGCCCGGCAAAATTTCATTTCTAATTATACTCCGTGGAATATTCCAGTAAGGACTGAAAACTACGTATTTAAGTGAGTCATTAAAAATAACCGTTCGGTTTGCCAAGGTGCCAACCACAATATCTATGTCAAACACTTTTTTTTGTCCTTCAAAAACATGCACTTTAAACTCGGGAATATTAGCTATAATACGGGTGCCAACAGCTTCTTTAGGCATCCAGCGCATACGCTCCATATTTATCAGTAATTGCTCAATACGTTTGTTTATCGTTACGTTTAAGTTATTAAGTAAGTCAGGTCCAATAACGCCGTCTTCTGCTATGCCATATCTTTTTTGTGATTGTAAAACAGCTTCCTCCAGTTCTCTGGTAAAAACTAAAGAAGTATCCGCACTTTTAAAGTCGCCGGATTTGTGTAGCCTTATTTTGGCCTGGCTTATGGCAGGGGTTGAATCTCCTAATCTTAATAATTTTTTCTTCGTTGGGGTAATCGTTCCCCAGCCACCGGCTTTCTCAATAGAGTAATAACGCTCCAATTCTTTTTTCATGAGCTTATACTGGTTATTCACCGGCTCCCACTCCTCAAGGTTTTTTCCTTTTTTAGCAACTAATGAGTCAAGCAGTTCTAACGGGTCAATTTTTTTTCTGGGTATATGCCATTGCAATTCTTCAGGATCAATTGTTCCCTCGTAGGCATAGTGAGCATATTCAAAAAAGTGTTGGGTTAGCAATACTTCGGTGCGTACAATACTGTTTTGTGCAGTGTCAATAGGTTCATCATTAATAAACAGTTCCATTTCGTTATGTAACTGCTTATCTATATTCGAACTGTCTTTTGATAGGTCCAGGTAATTGTTGTGTAAGTTCCAGAATGCCCGTGCTTGTTCAGCCAGACCTTCATTGGTAAACCAGGCAAACTGGTAGTTCCTGCTTTTGTAAAAGTTTTTAATTCTTATAATATCATTTTCTCCAAATTGCTGTTCGCTTAAAATTCGTTCCAGCCTAAGGCTGTCAAGAAATAATTCTGAAAATGCATTTTCCTGGGTAATGGTGGTATCTCTTTTTATATGTACAGGTTTGCTATTTGTATCGTTACAACCGCAGATAAAGCCAATAAGTAAAAAAAGTAGTATAAAAGTTCCCTTCATGTAAAATTTTGAGTTTAAAGATTAGAATTGAATTAAAAACTCATTTAAACAAATTTACCTTTATTCACTTTTTATATTCATAGGCAACTGTTAAACCTTAATTTAAGAACTTTGCATAAACAGGCAGCATTACTTAAAATAAAAAAAGAGTATGGTACAAGTTATATTAAAGTGGATCAGGATATCTTATAAAAATACGGTTAACAGTATTGCTTTTTTACCGGCAATTATTGCCATCGGGTTTTTGCTTTTGTCGTTTGCTGCTATTGAGTTTGATTTTTCAGAAACCGGTAAAAACATTAAATCAAACCTGCACTGGCTTTCTTTAAAAGATGCAAGTACAGCCCGCAGTATTGCATCGGCTGTAGCAGGTGGCATTATTTCGCTCACTGTTTTCAGCTTTACTATGGTAATGATATTGCTGAACCAGGCTGCCTCGCAAATGAGCAACAGGATACTGGACAAACTCATCAATAATCGTTTTCAGCAAACGGTACTGGGGTTTTATATAGGCACCATTGTTTATGCCCTCTTTTTACTAAGCACCATCCGCGATATCGAGTCCGGAATTTATGTTCCTGCCATCAGCGCTTATCTTTTAATTGCTTTAACCATTGTTGATATTTTCCTCTTCATCTATTTCCTGCATTATATTACCCAGTCAGTTAAATACGATACCATCATTCACAGAATATCCGATAATACCCAAACGGCTTTAAACACAAGTTGTATTCTCAACTACTTACCCCCGGTAATTCCTGTAGATGGACAGGAGCGTATAATTAAAGCTTACAAAGGCGGCATCTATCAGGGGTTTGAGCGGGAAGGGTTGCTTGAACTCTGTAAAAAAGAAGATGGAATACTTACCTTTCTACATCCCGTGGGCACTTTTGTTTTAGAAAATACACCTTTAATTAAGTGGAACAGCAATAACCTGCCGGCCGACAATTTGGAAAAGCGCTTAAGTTTATTGGTTAATATTCATCGGGGGCAGGAAATTAATACCAGTTATTATTTCGGCATTAAGCAACTGATGGAGGTTGCTATTAAAGCATTAAGCCCCGGCATTAATGATCCAGGAACTGCGGTAATCAGCCTGCATGCCATAGCAAACCTGTTGGCGTACCGAATGCATCATTTTCCCCAAACCAATTTTAACGATGATGACGGTGATTTACGCATTATAACCAGCGAAAAAAGTTTTGAAATGATTTTTGAAGAAGCTGTTTTACCCATATGGGATTATGGTAAAAAAGATCGGTCAGTACAACAGGAAATGCAAAATGTATTACGGCAATTATTGATTTATGAAGACAAGCCCGTTATTAACCGGCTGTATCAAAAAGTTAACCAGGCAATTAATGAAATTCAGATGGCTTTAAAATAATTTGGAGACCAACAATATAACTTTATTCAACTCCGGTTGTGTCACTCACTTGTACCGCAACTTTTCAATTCAGCAGTAAAAAAAATCACATTCCTGCAATTTTATTCTTTGGTTATTTTAATATCATCCTTAGTAATTCCTTTATTTAAAAATGGAGTAAGTAAATCTATTGGTACAGGGAAAATCGTGGTGGAATTATTTTCAACTGCAATCTCTCTCAGGGTCTGCAGGTAACGTAGGGTTAAGGCGCTGGGTTGCTCGGCCAAAACCTTGGCAGCATCCGATAATCTTTGCGATGCCTGAAACTCACCTTCGGCAGCAATTACCTTACTGCGGCGTTCACGTTCGGCTTCTGCCTGGCGTGCCATAGCACGTTGCATTTCCTGTGGCAGGTCAATTTGTTTTACTTCCACAGTGGATACTTTAATACCCCAGGGCTCCGTTTGGTTATCAATGATCTGTTGTAGTTTTAAATTAATCTTTTCTCTCTGCGATAGCAGGTCGTCCAGTTCCGACTGACCAAGTACACTACGCAACGTTGTTTGCGAAATTTGGGAAGTTGCCATTAAAAAATTTTCTACTTCTATAATGGCTTTACCTGGTTGCATAACCCTAAAGTATATAACGGCATTCACTTTTATTGATACGTTATCCTGGGTAATAACATCCTGGGGAGGTACATCCATTACTACGGTACGCAGGCTAACTTTCACCATTTTTTCAATAAACGGAACCAGGATGATTAAACCCGGGCCACGCACACCCGCCATACGTCCCAGCCTGAAAACTACACCGCGTTCGTATTCATTTAAAATTCTAATGGAGCTGGCCAAAACATACAATACAAATATGGCAATGATAATCGCAGTAATTGGTAGGTCAACCATGATAATTGTTTTATTATTGAATGAGTAATTTATGAAAAAGAAGCCGTTTTGTTTACCTGTTCTACAAATAAGGTGAGATTTTTAATGGCGGTAACTTTTACTATCTGGCCCGTTTCAATATTTCCTGAAACGGATTGAGCTGCCCATATTTCTCCATGAACCCGCACCGTACCTTGTGGCATAAGCATTGCCAACACTTCGCCCGTTTCGCCAACAATACCTTCAACACCCGACACTGGTTTTGATTTTTGTGCCCTAACCG